>CBFDBL010000036.1:0-19268 GCA_965603035.1 uncultured bacterium | reverse complement strand
GCGTCATCAGGTAAGGACGGTACTGGAGAGTCCGCTCAACGAGCTCCCCGATCGCCTGAGCGAGATCCCGGGCGACAGGCCTCTGGGCATTCTGTGCGTGTCCGACGTGCGCTCGGCCATCGCCTTCGCCTACTTGCAGGCGAAGGGCTATGCAAACGCGAGAATCCTCGCCGGCGGAACCACTGCGCTGGTGGATGAGCTGACGACTGGCAAGGTGCTGACACAGGCCGCAGCAAAGGACGCTACGCCGTGAGAACGCTGCTGGCAGGAACGGCGATCCTCGCCCTGGCCATCGTGATGACGATGACCGGCCGCGGGGGCGGCAACTTCTACGTGCCCATCCTCGTGGCGTCAGGCGAGCGGATGCACGAGGCCGCCACCACCGGGCAGTTCATCCTCACGCTCACGGCGTTCGCCGGCATGCTGGTCTTCCACAAACACAAACGCGTGGACTGGAAGCTGGCCCTGGTGATCGACCCGCCGACCGACGTGATGGCGCTGGTGGGCGGCTACTATGCCCACCTGGTGACGGGCACCGCGCTCAAGTTCACCCTCGCGGGGCTGCTGGTGGTCGCGAGCGTGTGCATGGTCTTCAAGCCCAAGAACCGCCCGAGCGGCTCGGCACGGCGTCTGGGCTTCTGGCACCGCAGCTTCCACGGCGAAAGCTACACGGTCAACCTGTGGACGGCCATCCCCATCACAGCGGCCGTCGGCCTTGTGGCTGGGGCGGTGGGCATCTCGGGCGGGTCGTTCAAGGTGCCGCTCATGGTGCTGTTGTGTGGCGTGCCGATGCACATCGCCGTCGGCACCTCGTCGGCCATGGTCGCCGCCACAGCGTTGATGGGCTTCATCGGGCACGCGGGCGCCGGCGACTTCACTCCACAGTGGGCCATCCCGATTGCCTGCATGGCCGTGGTGGGCGGCCTCCTGGGCGGCAGGCTGGCGCTCAAGGTCAAGCCCAGGAAACTCAAGATGCTCTTCGCAGTCACCACGTTGGCGGCAGCCGCGTTCATGCTCGTCAACGCCTTGATGACCCCGTGAACGCCTTTCGGTAACAGGAACAGGCCAGGAGACCACCATGAGCACCAGGCTTCAGATCCTCGGCACAGGCTGCCCCAAGTGCAAGAAGCTCACCGAGAACGCCGAGGAGGCCGCCAAGGCCCTCGGGCTCGACTACGAGATTGTGAAGGTGACCGACATCACCGAGATCATGAACTTCGGCGTGATGCTCACACCCGCCCTCGCCGTCGATGGCGAGGTGAAGGTGGTCGGCAAGGTGCCCACCGTGGACGAGCTCAAGGCGATGCTCGCGTGACGGCGAGGCCCCGAGGGCGGGGGACCCCCAATCGTCCTCGTCCTCGTCGTCGTCCTCGTCCTCGATCCTCGGTCTTGCTCGCGGAAGAGGGGATCGAGCAAGAGCACGAGCAGGAGCACGAGAAAGGAGACGGATGTGAGCGAGAAGAAGGACTGTGCGTGCTGCTCGGCGCCGACGCTGATCTTCGCGTGCTCCGGCGCAGCCGACGTGGGCTGCATCGCCGACCAGGCCGCCAGGAAGCTGAGTGCCGACGGAGCGGGCAAGATGTTCTGCCTGGCAGGCATCGGCGGCAGGGTCGGCGGGATCGTGGAGACGACGAAGGCCGCCGCGAAGATCCTCGCGATCGACGGCTGCCCGCAGGACTGCGCGAAGAGCTGCCTCGAGCAGGCAGGCTTCACCGGCTTCGAGCACCTCCGCGTGACCGACCTGGGGATGGAGAAGGGCAGTTCGCCCGTCTCGCCCGAGCGCATCGCCGCCATCGCCGCCAAGGGCACGGAGCTGATCGCCTGACCTGCCCGCCCCGCGCCGCGGAACAAGAAAGGGATCCACCCCATGAACAACGCTGCTAAGATCGGGATCGTCGTGGCTCTCGTCATCGCGGTGGGAGTCGTGATCGTGGTGAAGCGCAGCAACCGCCCGGCCGCGACGAGTGAGAAGCCCAGCACGCAGACCCCCGAGCCCCTGCCGGACGTCGACCTTCCCCGCCTGCTCGACGTCGGCGCAGGCACATGCATCCCGTGCAAGCTGATGAAGCCGATCCTCGAGGAGCTGCGGACGGAGCATGCGGGGAGGCTGCGGGTAGACTATATCGACGTCCGCGAGAGCGCCGACGCAGCCGAGATGTTCGAGGTGAGGGTCATCCCGACGCAGATCTTCTTCAGCGCGGGCGGTGACGAGTTGTTCCGCCACGAGGGGTTCATGTCCAAGGAGACCATCCTTGCCAAGTGGAAGGAGTTGGGCATCGACCTCGCCCCACCCCCCGCCACCATCCGCAGGGAGACCCCGCTTGCCAAGGATAGCCGACCTCGGGATCAGGTCTGCTCCATGTGCGACGGGGACATCGCGCCGAAGACCCGCGTGAGCATCAAGACCCAGGCGGGCCAGGTGGCCCTTTGCTCCCCCCACTGCTTCTTCATCTTCTACTCCAGCTTGAAGGAGAAGGGGGACGTCGAGCGGCGGGCCACGGTAACCGACTGGGCGACGGGCAAGCCTACCCCCGCAATGACGGCTGCATGCCTCTACGGCGTCGACGAAGCGGGCTGTCCCACGATCAAGGCGTTCGCGGACAAGGGGGCCGCCGAGAAGGAACAACGGGCCAGCGGAGGCAATGTGCTGACCTGGGAGCCGCTCCGCGCCAAGGAGCTTGCGACGACCTGTGGCTTCTGCGACCGCGCGGTCTACCCCGAGGACGCGTGCTCGGCGAAGGCGGGCGGCGCCGCCCTGTACGGCTGCTGCCCCATGTGCGGCCTTGGCGTCGCGGCACGATTGCAGCAGGACATCGAGCTGGAAGCCAAGGACGCGCTCACGGGCGAAGCGGTCCGCGTCGCGACGCTCAACGGCGGCGTCCGCTCTCTGGAGCCCTCGACCGCCGTCGCCTGGCACGGGCAGAAGAAGAGCCCAGAGGGAAAGATGGTCTCGGCAGGCTGCTTCAAGCAGTTCTTCTTCACGAGCGAAGCGCACCTCAAGCAGTGGCTGGACAAGCACCCCGAGGCCACGGGCAAGCTGGTCACGATCCATCAGGCGCTCGCCGGCAAGATGACGATGACGCCCGCGCAGATCAAGAACGCATGCAAGATCGGGGAGTGCAAGTAGTGGCGGGTGCCACACCCCAATGAGGAGCAGACGCTTGAGAGCCCGATGTCCTGCCGCTGCCGTTCTCTGCCTGACGTTCGCGTTGGCCGCCAGTGCGGCGGAGCCGCAGCGCTCGGAGCAGCGCCAGACCGTGGCGTCGGCGTACCCCGGCCTGGAGGCAGGGGTGCTCCGCTCGGCCACGCTCGGCAGCCTGCCTACAGGCGCGCTGTTGCGCGGGGAGTCCCTCGAGATCACCGAGGCGGCGTTCCGAGGCAAGGTCGCGAAGCTGCCGGCCGCTGTCCGCGCTCAACTTGGCGACAATGCGGTGTTCCTCCTTGGCGAGTTCGCTGCCCAGGAGCTCGTGTTGCGGGCTGCCCGCGCCGCCGCGACCCAAGCGGGGGCCTCGCTGGAGGGAAAGTCGGACCAGCAGATCACCAGCCAGTACCTCGAGAGCAAGGTGGCCAGCGTCGCGGTTACGGACGACGAGGTCGCGACCTTCTACAACGAGAACCGCGCGATGCTTGGGGATGCGACACTGGCGGCGGTCACGCGCAGCCTGGCCGCCTTCCTGCTCAAGCAGAAGCGCCAGAAAGCGATGAAGGCATACGTGCAGGGCCTCGGAAAGGGGTTGGTCGTCTCGGCCCCGTGGGTGAAAGAGCAGGCGGCCAGGGCCAGAGCCAATCCCGTGGCCGAGGCGCGGGCCAGCGGGAGGCCGTCGGTGGTCGATTTCGGCGCCGCGGGCTGCCGCCCTTGCGACCTGATGGCCCCGATCCTCGACGACCTCAAGAAGAAGTACGAAGGGAAGGCCAACGTCGTCTTCGTGCATGTCCGGCAGAAGCCAGCCCTGGCCGCCAAGTACGGGATCGCGTCGATCCCCACTCAGGTCTTCTTCGACAAGAACGGGAAGGAGATGTACCGCCACACGGGGTACTACTCGCAGCGGAGGATCGAGCGGAAACTGCGCGAGATGGGAGTTGAGTGAGCCATGCAAGAGCTTTTCACTTGGCTGACGCGCGCCGTGGAGGGCACGCCTGCCATCGCCATTGTCGCATCGCTGCTGTGGGGCATCCTGAGCATCCTTCTCAGTCCGTGTCACCTGGCGAGCATCCCGCTCATCGTCGGCTTCATCGACCAGCAGGGGCGCATCAGCACGCGTCGCGCCTTCGTGATCTCCACGCTTTTCGCCGTAGGCATCCTGATCACCATCGGCGCCATCGGGGCCATCACCGCGGCCGCCGGGCGGATGCTGGGCGACGTGGGCGCCGTGGGCAACTACTTCGTCGCCGCCATCTTCCTCGTCGTGGGGCTCGTGCTGCTCGACGTCATCCCCATGCCCTGGTCGGGGCCCGGGCAGGTGGGGATGAAGCGCAAGGGCATGCTCGCGGCGCTCATCCTCGGCCTGGTGTTCGGCATCGCCCTGGGGCCGTGCACCTTCGCGTACATGGCGCCCATGCTCGGGGTCACCTTCAAGCTCGCCGCCACGAACATCGCCTACGGCGTGCTCTTGCTCCTGGTCTATGGCGTCGGCCACTGCTCGGTCATCGTCCTCGCCGGCACGTTCACCGAGGTCGTCCAGCGCTACCTGAACTGGAACGAGCGGTCCAAGGGGGCGGTGATCGTGAAGCGCGCCTGCGGCGTCCTGGTACTCCTCGGCGGCATCTACATGATCTACGTCGCCCCGTGAGCGGGTCGGAGCATCGAGCGCACCACCGTGTCGCGCAACTCAGGAGAACGCTATGCTGGGACCATGCGGCCGTTCGCCGTGCCTTCTCGTGCTTGTCATCGCAGCGATGCTGGCTACAATGCCAGGGTGCGGCTACCTGAGCAACAGGAGCCGCGACGCGGCGGAGATGTTCGACGTCGGCTGCACCTTCTCCAAGAAGCCTCAACTTGGACTCTATATGAACTGCCCCATGATCCTCCCCATCGGCTACGGACACGTGGACGGCTACTACGCCGGCGTCGCCGCCGGCAGGGTCGGCGCGATGAAGCACACTCAGAGGAACGCCGGCCTCCTGCTTTGGGGCAGGGAGAACAACACGTGGGCAGACGGAGGCGACGGCGGAGGCGAGGAAGTGGAGGACCAGCAGGTGGGTGTGCTTGGCCTGGCAGCCGAGCGCAAGAGCGACGTGCCCTACAAGCCATCCTGCAAGCACTACTTCCATCTCGGATGGTTCGGCGTCACCGCGAACGTGCGCTGGCCGGAGATCCCTGACTTCCTGCTCGGCTGGGTGGGCCTGGACATATCGAGGGACGACAAGCCTGCGCCGTCGGCTGCGCCTCGCCCGCCGGCGAAGGGCGAAGCGCCACCGCAAGACGGCGCGAGCGACAGCCAACGACCACCTCAGCCGAGGAGCGACTGACCGTGAAGCCCAAGACGATCGTCACCGCGCTCCTGCTCACCTTCGTCGCCGCGAGCGTCGGCGTCCTCGTCGTCCAGGAGCTCCGCCCCGCCAAAGGGGAGGACATAGGCGGCGCGGGCCATCGGGTCGTCGTCTACTACCTCCACGGGATGAAGCGCTGCGACGCCTGCCGCGCCATCGAGGCCGCGGCTCACAAGGCTGTCGAGCAGGGCTTCCCCGAGGAGCTGAAGGACGGCCGGCTGGAGTGGCGGCTGGCCAACTACGAGGCACCCGGCAACGAGCGGTTCGCCCGCGACTACGACGTCATGGCCAGCACCGTCGTCCTGGTGAGCGCGCGCGACGGCAAGCAGGTGGGGTGGAAGAACCTCGAGGACGACGTGTGGAAGCACTTCGCCGATAGGGAGGCGTTGATGCGTGTCGTTCGCGAGCAGGTGGCCGCGATGCTCGAGGAGGATTGATGGGCGCCCTGGTGCTCGCAGCGGCATCGGCCTTCTGGCTCGGCCTGATCACGTCGATCAGCCCGTGCCCGATGGCGACGAACATCGCGGCCATCTCGTTCATCGGCCGCAAGGTCGGCAGCCCGCGCAAGGTGCTCCTCGCCGGCCTGCTCTACGCCGTGGGCCGGACGCTGGCCTACGTGGCCCTCGCGGCGCTGCTCGTCTCGGGCCTGCTCGCGGAGAGCCGGGTCTCCTACGTCCTGGGCAGGTACCTGAGCAAGCTGCTCGGCCCGCTGCTCATCGTCGTGGGGATGGTGCTGCTGGAGCTGATCCGCCCGACCTTCACGACCTTCGCGCCGGGCGAGCGGACCCAGCGGCTGGTCGAAGGGATGGGCGTGTGGGGCGCGGGCCTGCTGGGAATCGTCTTCGCGCTGAGCTTCTGCCCGATCTCGGCGGGCTACTTCTTCGTGAGCCTGATCCCGCTGGCCGCGCGGCACGGCTCGCGGGTGCTCGTGCCCTCGCTGTTCGGGGTGGGCACGGCGCTGCCGGTGATCGCCGTGGCATTCGTCCTGGCGCTCAGCTCGCAGCTCATCGGCAAGGTGTTCAACGTCCTCAAGCACGTCGAGTGGTGGGCACGGCGGGTCACGGGCGTCGTATTCATCCTCGTGGGGATCTACCTGAGCCTGGTGTACATCTTTGGCCTGTTCTCGTAAGGAGGCCGGACATGGCAGACGACGTGGGCAGACGGGCATTCCTGGGCGTCGCGGGCGCGGCGATGGCGGCAGGAGCCGCCGCGCGCGCCGCGGAGGCGCCGCGGGCGGGCATCAAGATCGTCGGCATCGCGACCAGCCCGCGCAAGGGCAAGACCACGGCCGCCGCCGTGCAGGCCTGCCTCGACGCGGCGAAGACGGCGAACACCCCCATCGAGACCGAGCTCATCGAGCTCGCCGACCTGAGCATCCCAGGCCAGCTCGCCGCAGGCCTGCCGCTCGCGCCGGGGCAGAAGGACGACTTCCCACAGCTCGCGCCCAAGCTCTCCGACCCGCGGGTGCGCGGCATCATCATCGGCTCGCCCGTCTACTTCTCCAACATGAGCGCCCTGTGCAAGGCATTCCTCGACCGCTGCATCGCCTTCCGCAAGCAGGGCATGGCCCTCAGCGGCAAGGTCGCGGGCATCGTCGCCGTCGGCGCCGCGCGCAACGGCGGCCAGGAGCTCACCATCGCGAGCATCCAGGCCGCACTGCTCAGCCAGGAGATGGTCGTCGTCGGCACAGGCCGACCCACCGGCCGCATCGGCGCCACCCTCTGGAGCCAGAAGAACGACATCGCCGGCGACGAGTTCGGCCTCCAGACCGCCAGGGACCTCGGTCGCCGGGTCGTCGAGATCGCCCTGCGCCTCGCCTGACGCCGAGAGCGCGACCGAGACCTGTCTCCTGACCTTCGCGGAACCAGGGTCGCCATGAGCAACCCATCCACACGCGCGGAGCGGTGGCAGCCGCGCGACTTCGCGTTCCGCAGCACGCGCAGGCACCGCAACCCCTTCCCCGTGCCCTTCGCCGCACGGGTGCGGGGGCCGGGCGGCCAGGCGTTCACCGTGCCCGGCTTCTACGACGGCCGCGGGAGGTGGAAGGTCCGCGTGTCCCCGACCGAGGAGGGGCGCTGGACGCTGACCACGCGGTCCGCCGACGCACAGCTCGACGGCCGCAAGGTGAGCTTCGAGTGCGTGCCCAACACGAGCCCCTTTGTCCATGGCGGCCTCAGGGTCGATGGCGAGCACCCGCACCACTTCGTCTTCGAGGACGGCTCGCGCTCGTTCCAGATGGGCTACGAGTGCGACTGGCTCTGGGCGCTCGACATGGGCAAGCCCGACCTGCCCGCCCTCGAGCCGTTCCTCGACACCCTCGCCGCCCACGGCTTCAACCACCTGATCCTCAACGCCTACGCCCACGACTGCCCCTGGCGACGGGGCACGACCGGCCCCGACGACTACGGCCCGCCGGCGAAGTTCGCCTGGCGCGGCAGCAACGCACGGCCCGACCACGAGCGCATGAACCTCGCCTTCTGGCGCCACTACGACCGCGTCATCGCCGCCCTGCACCGCCGCGGCATCGTCGCCCACGTGATGATCAAGGTCTACAACAAGATGGTCACCTGGCCGCGGCCCGCCAGCGCCGACGACGACCTCTACTTCCGCTGGCTCATCGCACGCTATGCCGCGTTCCCCAACGTCGTCTGGGACTTCTCGAAGGAGGCAAACAACGAGCCCAGCCTGCCCTACAAGCGGGGCCGCCTCCGCTTCCTGCGGCGTCACGACCCCTACCGACGACTCCTCACCGTCCACGACGACAGCAGGACCTACGACGCAGGCGCCTACGACGGCCTGCTCGACTTCCGCAGCGACCAGCAGCACAGCGACTGGCACGCGACCGTCCTCCGCCAGCGCAAGCAGAACGCCTGGCCCGTGGTCAACGTCGAGTTCGGCTACGAGCACGGCCCCGACGGCCCGGACGACCTGACCTACCGCGTCGGCCAGCCGCCCGAGGAAGTCGTCCGCAGGGCGTGGGAGATCTGCCTGGCTGGCGGCTACGTCGCCTACTACTACACCTACACGGCCTGGGACGTGATTCGGCCCGGCCACGTGCCGCCCGGCTGCGCCTACTTCCGACGGCTGCGCCAGTTCTTCGAGGGCACGCGCTACTGGCTCATGGAGCCCTCGGACCGCCTCGTCAGCGACGGCCACTGTCTGGCGGAGCCGGGCCGGGAGTACGTCGTCTTGCTCGACGGGGCCGCGCCCTTCACGCTTCAGCTACGGCGATCGGCCGGCCCCTTGGCTGGCGAGTGGTTCCATCCGCTCACCGGCGCGTATCGCCGCATCCCCGCCCCGCGCCCCGGCCGCGTCCGCCTCGCGCCCCCGCCCGACTGGCGCGGCGCCCCCATCGTTCTGCACGTCGGCGCCCGCCCCGACTTCCGCCATCGCGCTCCTGCGCAACCATGAGGCCCCCAACCGCGGTCATCCCGAGCGGAGCGGCGGCCCCCTCCGGGTCATCCCGAGCGGAGCGGCGGCCCCCTCCCGGTCATCCCGAGCGGAGCGGCGGCCCCCTCCCGGTCATCCCGAGCGGAGCGCAGCGCAGTCGAGGGATCTCAGCTTTGCGCGGCGGCCCGCCGCCGCGCTCTTGATCTTCGCGCAGCAACCTGATACAGGGAGGGCACGATGCGCAAGCGTCAATACTACGTCTACATCCTGGAAAGCCGCTCCGGCGTGCTCTACATCGGCATGACCAACGACCTGGCCCACCGTGTCTGGCAGCACAAGCACGGCGATCTCCCTGCCTTCACGAGGAAGTACCGCGTCACGCGGCTGGTCTACTACGAGACCTGCGACAGACCCATCCACGCGATCGAGCGGGAGAAGCAGTTGAAGCGGTGGCGTCGGGAGAAGAAAATGGCATTGATCGACAAGGAGAATCCGCGGCGGCTGGACTTGAGCGCCGGGTGGTTCTCTCCAGAGGAGTCCGGTGCGGCTGCGACAGCCGCACAAGGCTGAGATTCCTCGACTGCGCGCCGCTGGGCTTTTGACGGGATGAGCCTCGCGAGCAGCACGGAAGGCAAGAGACGAAGAAAACGCTCGAGGCTCCCCAACGCGGCGCTCCGCTCGGAATGACCGGTGTTGGGGCCATGGGGTAGAAGGGAACCCGCGATGAGTACGGGGCGTCTTGCCATAGCCGTTGCTTACGCAGGCCTCGCCATGGGCGTGTCGGCCGCCGCCGACTGGCCGACGCTGCGGGGGAACGTCGAGCGGACGGGGTATGTGGATGCGGAGATCCGGCCACCGTTCCGGCTCGCGTGGTGCCGCTACTTCACGGGCGAGCGCATCGGCTCGGCGATCGAGCCGATCGTCGCCGAGGGCAAGGTGTTCGTCGGGACCCACAGCGGCAACCTCTACGCGCTCGATGCCGCCACGGGCCGGCCGATGTGGCGAGTGAGCGTGCCTGCGCCGCTGCTCCAGTCTCCTATGTACGCCCAGGGGAAGGTCTTCGCTGGAGACGCCACGCAATCGCTCTTCGCGGTCCGAGCAGACACGGGGAAGCATGTGGGTGCGCTGGTCTCCGGCGGCTATTCGGCGTCGCCGCTCGTCGTGAAGGGAGGCGCCTTCTACGCCACGCGAGGCCGGGGGCTCGGCGTGTGCGACGTGGGCGGCCGCTCGAATGTGGGCCACAGAGGGATGGCCTGGTTCGCCATCGACGCGCGCCAGACGCCCGCGTCGGCCGGCGGACGGGTCTACATCACGGGCGCCGAACTGCGCGTGCACTGCATCGACGTGCAGAGGCAAACGGCAGACCCGACCACCCTGAAGCCGACGTGGTCGTCGGAGCCCCTCGTCGGCCAGACGGCGCGCGACTACTACCCCGTCATCGCGAAGAAGGGCAACCGCCCCGTCGTCATCGTCCGCACCAACCCCGTGATCCAGATGTCGCGGCTCATCGGCATGGACCGCGACCTGCTGTGCCGCAACGCCGGGCTGAAGGACTCCGGCTGGAAGACCATCGAAGCATGGTGCAAGAACCCGAAGGCGATGGGCACGCCCGAGCTGTGGGAGAAGGAGCAGCAGGCCATCCTCAAGCACCTGGCCGAGCACAGGGAGGCGCGCACCTTCTTCGTCCTCGACGCCGAGACGGGCAAGCTCCTGCCCCACCCGCCCGTGCTGTGGATCGGCGGCTGCCAGGGCGTGGGCACGCCGCCCGTGGTGATGCCCGACGGCCGCCTGCTCGTCTTCTACCGCAGCGCCTACGGCAACTGGAGTCACGGCGTCGCGCCCCTGGTCGCCCTCGGCCTGCTCGATCTGGCCACCAATCGCATCGAGCCGCTGACCCACGCCCATGGGATGCGGCCGCCGTGGAACACCTTCTGGGGCACCGCCGACGAGAGCCAGAACTTCGTCGTCGCCCGCGACACCGTGCTGTGCGTCCACCAGGGCACCCTCAGCGGCTTCGACCTCAAGACCCGCAAGCTCTTCCTCATCTGGGGCAAGCGCGACACCTGGGGCGGCTTCAAGAACCTGCCGTGGGCGCGCAACGAGTGGCACGGCCCAGCCCGCGGCGGAGTCGCGGTGGTCGGCAAGCGCCTCTACTGGCAGACCGGCAGCCGCATCCTCTGCATCGCGTGCGGCGAGGAAGGGGAGCCGGGCGAACCGGAAGGCATCGTGGGGAGTTCCGTGCCGATGGCCGGCGCGATTCGACCTCGGGATCGGGAGCGCCGGTCGCTGATGCTACGGCTCGCGGGGGCGGCGTACCGCGCGCGGGCGCGGTCGTGGGCGCCGCTCTACGTCCAGCCCGGCCTCGCGGGGACCCACGTCCTCCTCGATGACAGCGGCGAGGTGTTCAAAGCCCTCGCCCGGGCCTTCCCACACCTCGATGACGAGGCGAAGGCAAAGGCCAAGACACTCCTGGGCCAGGAGTGGCAGGCCCATCCGCCCTTCACGAAGCAGGCCTGGTACCCTCTGAACGAAGGCGCGCGCCGCGAGGGATTCTGGGTGCCCGAAGCCGCGCTCGGGCGAGCCCACGCCGACAGGCCCCATCACCCGTTCGGCAACGTCTACGCCGTCTGGCTCTACGCCGAGCGCTGCGGCGAGTGGGATCGCGTGAGGGCGGCGTGGCCGCAGATCAAGGCGTGCTTCGAGGATTTCGCGAAGACGGGCTGGAAGCTCGACCCCGCGAAGGGCGATCTCCACGCCAACCGCTATCTCGCCTCGCTCATGGCCTTCGCCCGCATTGCGGAGAGGGCCGGCGACGCCGAGACGACCACCAAGGCCAAGACCATGGCCGACGCGACGGCCGAGGCGCTCGCCGCCTGGTGGAAGCGCAGCGCCGAGGCGGCGAAGCTGCCAGTCTTCGAGGGCATCGGCCAGTGGGACTCGTTCATCGGCAAGGGGGACGCGCTCTTCTACAAGATCCGCGGCCACAACTCGAAGATCGCGCTCTTCCGCGACCTGACGCCCGAGGTGGCCGCGCTCGTGAAGGCGAAAGCGCCCGAGGCGGTCGAGAGCATCTGGCACACCTTCGAGACCCTCTGCCCCACGTGGTATCTCGTCGGCGAGGAGCGGCAGGTGCACTTCGGCGAGAACTTCGTGGACCCGCCGTCGTTCGCGCTCGACGCCTTCAAGGCATACGCCTGGCTCCGCGACGCCCCGAAGGAGGAGCTTGCCCGCCGCGTGGACATCGCCTTCTGCAAGGCCGACCTCGCCTTCCTGACGAAGCTCGCCATCGCGCTGGAGAAGTAGGAGGACGTCTGAGAAAGTCAGGAAGCCCGCGGAGGACAGGAGCAACCCATGCTCGTCCCCATGCTCCAGCGTGGGGACGCACGCCCCGCCGCTCCAGCGGCACGAACAGGAGAGAGGCCCCCAGGCCGCCACGGACGCCAATGCATCGCTTCCCGTTCGTCGATCGCTACATGGGCCTGCGGCTCGACCTGGATCTCGCCACCATCGAGCCGGGCCAGACCCTCGTCGTCGAGTCGGAGCGGCGGCTGCGCCGCGAGACGAGCTACGGGTATCTGCACGGCCTGTGGTGGGTGGCGCTGGCCGACGGGCGGTCGGCGGCGAGCGTGCCGCCCGGGGCGGGCGAGGCGGTGGCGGCCATCCTGGAGGGGGTGGATGCCAGCCGGCAACTCGAGGGTGCGGAGCTGGCGGCGCGCCTGAGAGGCCCGGTGGACGCGGCGCTCGCCGCTGGCGGACTCGGGCCGACGGACCGCGCGATCCGCGACGTGGCCTTCGCCTGCAACGCCGACCTGCTGCGCCGCCACCGCTGCGGCGACTGCCGCCGGCTACTCGACGAGAGCATCCCGCCGGCCGAGGGCATCCGCCTGCCGGGCCACTGCTTCCCCGACGGCATCGTCTACGGCGTGGTCTGTGATGGGGAGGTGGTCTCGTGCGCCCACGCGCACCGGCCGGGCGTGCTGGAGGGCCAGGTGGCCGACCTCGGCGTCCCGGGCACCGCCCTGCCCCACCGCCGCCGCGGCTACGCCAGGGCCTGCGTCTCGGCCGTCGTCGAGCACATCACCCGCACCGGCGGCGAGGCCCGCTACGGCTGCTCCCCCACCAACCTCGCCTCCATCGCCACGGCCCGCGCCTGCGGCTTCGTGCTCTACGGCACCCAGCTCATCCTCTCCGCGCCGCGGCCTGGCTAGAGCTCCGCTTTCCCGCGTCGCTCGCCAGCGTCCTCATCTTCGTCCTCGTCCTCGTCTTCATCCTCGTCCTCATCCTCACGCGCCTCCTCGATGTCGTCGATGAGGCGCTCGCCGCGGTCCATGAGGCGCTCCATGTCGTCCTCAAGCTCCTTGAGCTCGCGCTCGGCGGCCCTGCGGACCCGCTCGTGCTCCTCCTTCGTGGCCTCGAGGATGTGTCGCTGCGCCTCGATCTGGATCTCGGAGCGCTCGGCCTCGTAGCGCATCTGATGCGCCTTCTGAAGCGTGGCGAACCGCGCCCTCAGCTCCGCCGCCACCGCGGCCACCCGCGGGTCGCCCCGATGCTCGGCGACGAACTCCAGCATCTCGGCGAACTCCTCGGCCAGCTCCCGCTTCTCGCGCTCGTGCTCGAGGATCAGCCGCATCACATCCAGCTCGGCCTCCAGGCGGATCGCATCGACCTCGCGCTTCGCCATCCGACTGCGGATCGCCTTGGCGGCGACGTCGAGCACCTTCGCCCACAGCTCGGCGTGCTGCCGCGCGCCGCCGCGCTCGGCGTCCTCAGCGTGCTCGTGGCCGATGCGGCGCAGCAGGCCCCGCGCGAACCGAACGCTCTCCCATGCTTCGCGCGCCTGGCGCATCGCGTCGGGGCCGGGGCGCTCGGCCAGCAGCGCCGCCGCCTTGACCGCCTGCGCCCCCAACTCCCTCACCGCCTGCATCAGCTCGGGCGGCGCCTCGATGCCGGACCGCCGAAGCTGCTCGCTGAGCTGACCGTGGGCCTTGCCGAACTCGGCGACGCTCTCCTCGAGCCGCCGTGTCAGCGCCACCTCGCCGGCCGCGAGCGGGGGCGCGGTCGCCAACAGCACCACCGCGATACCCAGACACCGGACCGCTCTCATGGTCGTCCTCCTCTCATTGGCTTCCCGCGCCCTTCACCCGCATCTTGAGGCCGTAGAGCCCCTTGCTGGCGGTGATGAACAGCGTGTGCATGTCCCTGCCGCCGAAGCAGACGTTCGCCGTCCAGCGCTCGGGCACGGCGATGTGCTCGATCTTCTTGCCGCTCTTGTTGAAGACGTGGACGCCTCGGCCCGTGAGGTAGAGGTTGCCCTCGGCGTCGAGGGTCACGCCGTCGGAGCCCATCTCGCAGAAGAGGGTCTTGTCGGCGAGGGCACCGTCGGGCGCGATGACGTAGCGCCAGGTCTTCTTTGCCCTGATGTCGGCGACGTAGAGGGTCTTGCCGTCAGGGGTGCCGATGATGCCGTTGGGCTGTCGCAGGTCGTCGATCACCCGGCGCAGCGTCTTGTGGTCGGGCGCGAGGCAGTAGACGGCCTGGCAGTCCTGCTCGCTCGGCCCGCGCTGCCAGTAGGGCCGCTTGTAGAAGGGGTCGGTGAAGTAGACGGCGCCGCTGGGCGCGCACCACAGGTCGTTCGGCCCGTTGAGCAGCTTGCCGCCGTAGTCCTTGACGACCACGGTCTTGGTGCCGTCGGGGGCGATGCGCCACAGCTCGTTCTTGTCGTCCGCGCAGGCCCACAGATTGCCCTTGGCGTCGAAGCACAGGCCGTTGGAGCGCCCGCAGGGCTCGAGGAACGTCGAGAGCTTGCCGTCCACGCCCCACTTGAGGATGCGGTCGTTGGGCTGGTCGGTGAACAGCACGTTGCCGTGGGCGTCGGCGGCCGGCCCCTCGGTGAACTTGCAGCCGCCGGCCAGCTTCTCGACCCTGGCCCCCGGCGCGACGAGGCCGCTCTGGCCGCCGAGGGCGCTCGCCGCCACACACACCACGACCCAGCTCGCAATGGCCGTCCTCATCGGGCCGCCTCCTGTTGGCTTCTGTGCCCCTACGTCCGTGAAGCATACGTCGTCGCCACGCCCTCGTCAATCGCCAGTGGCACCCGGAACCCGTGCTTGCACCCGAGACCGTCTGTGCTATCCTTGTGCGCCACCACGTCCCTTCGCTGGAGGAACTGCCGTGCCTCGCCGCCCGAACATCCTGTTCTTCTTCACCGACGATCAGCGCTTCGACACCCTCGGCGCGCTCGGCAACGCCGAGATCCAGACGCCGAACCTCGACCGGCTGGTCGAGCAGGGCACGGCCTTCTCGCACGCCTACATCATGGGCGGCACGTGCGGCGCCGTGTGCATGCCGAGCCGTGCGATGCTCCACAGCGGCCGCACCCTGTTCCACATCGACCGCGAGGGACAGGACATCCCCCGCGAGCACACGACCCTCGGCGAGTGCCTCCAGGCCGCGGGCTACACGACCTTCGGCACGGGGAAGTGGCACAACGGCCGCCCCGCCTACGCCCGCAGCTTCTCCCATGGCAACCGCATCTTCTTCGGCGGCATGAGCGACCACTTCCAGGTCCCGCTCAACCCCTTCGACCCGACCGGCGAGTACCCCAAGGAGCGGATCTACCACGAGGAGAAGGTCCACTCCTCCGACCTGTTCAGCGGCGCGGTCATCGACTTTCTTCAGCACTATGAGAGCGACGCGCCCTTCTTTGCCTACCTGTCGTTCACGGCGCCGCACGACCCGCGCGACACCCACCCGCGGTTCCACGCGATGTACGATCCGGCGGCGCTGCGCCTGCCCGAGAGCTTCCTGCCCGAGCATCCTTTCGACAACGGCGAGCTGCGCATCCGCGACGAGATGCTCGCACCCTTCCCGCGCACGCCCGAGGTCATCCGGGGGCACACGGCGGACTACTACGCGATGATCTCGCACATCGACGCCGCCGTCGGCCGCGTGCTCGCCACCCTGCGGGCCACCGGCCGCGCCGACGACACGATCCTGGTGTTCGCCGGCGACAACGGCCTCGCCGTCGGCCGCCACGGCCTCATGGGCAAGCAGAGCGTCTACGACCACAGCGTCCACGTCCCCTTGATCTTCGCCGGCCCCGGCGTCCCGCGCGGCGAGACCCGCGACGCCTTCGCCTACCTGCTCGACATCTACCCCACCCTCTGCGAGCTGGTCGGCATCGAGGCCCCCGCGACGGTCGAGGGCAAGAGCCTCTGTCCCGCGCTCGCGTCCTCCGGCGAGTCGATCCGCGACACCCTCTTCTTCGCCTACAAGGGCCTCCACCGCGGCCTGCGCGACCGCCGCCACAAGCTCATCGAGTACAACGTCGACGGCGCCCGCACCACCCAGCTCTTCGACCTCGCCGCCGACCCCCACGAGACGCGCGACCTCGCCGACGATCCCGCGCGCGCCGACGACATCGCCCGCCTCCGCGCCGCTCTCGCCCGCTGGCGCGCGGAGCTCGACGACCCTGATGGGTTCTGAGTGTCGCGAACGGCGCCTTGACAACCGAGCGCGCCGGTGCCTAGAATGGGTCTGTGGAAGGGGAGACACGGGAAGCGACGATGACTAAGACGGTGCCGAGTGTGCTGGCCGAGCTCAAGCAGGCGCTTGCCCGAATCTACGGCGAGCGTCTCAAGGGCGTCTACGCCTTCGGCTCCTACGCCCGCGGCGAGGCGAGCCCGGATTCCGACCTGGACGTGCTGATCGTGCTCGACCGCGTGGATAGCTACCGCGCCGAGATCAAGCGCACCAGCGACCTGATCGCCGCTCTCTCGCTGGACAGCGGCATCAGTCTCAGCCGCGTCTTCATCTCCGAGGGCGAGTGGCTTGGCGGGCAGACGCCGTTCCTGCTCAACGTCCGCGACGAGGCCGTCCCCGCGTGAACCCCGAGTGCCGGAAGCTTCTCGACAAAGCTGCCCACGCCCTCCACGCCGCCGAGCTCCTCCTCGATGGCGGCGAGATGGGTGTTCTCGACCCCAGGTGCCACCGCTGGCTCATCGACGCCTTCGACGAGCGCATCCGCGCCGACTACGCCACGGGCAACCCCCTCACCGCCGAAGACGTCGAGGACATGATGGCCCAGGGCCGCGAGCTCGTCGCGGCCGCACGACGCCGCCTCGGCGGCGCATCCTGAGACCCGCCGCCGGCACAAGCTCATCGACCATAGCATCGAGAGCGTCTGCACCAGCCAGCTCTTCGACCTGGCCGACGACGACATCGCGCGACTCCGCGCTGCCCCTGCCCGCTGGCGCACGAGGCGGCCAGTCGATTCTGGCGGTTGTAGGCGGGATGTCCCCATCCCGCGAGACGACCTGTGGCGGGCAAGGCCCGCGTTCCTCATCTTCTTGTGGCTGCAAGTGACAGGCGGTCGCTCGCGGCGAATAAGGCGAAGGAAGGGGGTCCTCTCGCGGGGCGGAGACGCCCCGCCTACAAGCCGCGAGCTGGCCTGCCTCCCCTGACGCCTGGAATGGCCGCGAACGGCCTAGGCACGCGACGCCCCCTACCGCTCCTTCGGCTTCTCGGCCTCGGCGGTGAGGCGGCGGAGGAGGGTGACGGCGGCGGCGTGGCCCTGCTGCTCGGCGCAGGCGAGTGGGGTGTTGCCGCGGGCGTCCTTGGCGGCGAGGTCGGCGCCGCGGGCGACGAGGGCCTCGATGGCCTTGACCTGGCCGCGGGAGGCGGCGTCGTGGAGCGGCGTGGCGCCGGAGCGGCCGGCGGCCGCGACATCGGCGCCGCGGGCGATGAGCAGCTCGACGAGCTTGGCGTTCCCGCCCCTGGCGGCGGAGTGGAGCGTGGTGTTGCCGTGCTCGCTGGCGGCGCGGACCTTGGCTCCGGCGGCGATGAGGCGTCGGGCGACGTCGAGGTGACCGCCGAGGGCGGCGAGGTGGAGGGCGGTCTGGCCGTCGCGGTCCGTCGCGTCGGTCCGTGCCTTGAGGTCGATGAGCAGTTCGACGATCTTCGCGTGGCCGGCGCTGGCGGCGCAGTGGAGCGGCGTGTTCTTGCGGGCGCCGGGGGCGTTGACGTCCGCTCCGGCCGCGATGCAGCGCTCGAGGGCGAGCGCGTCGCCGCGCTGCGCGGCCAGGTGGATGGTCACGGCCGCGCCCCGCTTGACGAGCAGCCCGACGACGTCCGCGTGGTTGCCCGTCATGGCGAGGCTCAGGGGCGTGCTGCCGGTCCTGCCCTTCGCGTTGGGGTCCGCGCCGGCGTCGAGCAGGAGGCTCACGCAACCCGGATTGCCGCAGTAGGCAGCGTGATGGACAGGGGTCCAGCCGTGCACGTCGCGTGCACGAACATTGGCGCCGTTGCGGATGAGGAACTGGAGGAGCTTGGTCTGGTTCTCCCAGGCGGCGTAGTGGAGCGGGGTGCGGCGTCCCATGGTGGTCGTGTCGAGGTTGGCGCCGTGCTTGAGGAGGAGCTTGACGACGTCGTCGTGGCCGCGGACGCCGGCGTGGCAGATCGGGGTGAGCCCCCGGATGTCCTTGACGTTGACGTCGGCGCCGTTGGCGAGGAGGAACTCGGCGAGATCTTCCTTCCCGTCGCTCGCGGCCCAGTGGAGCAGGGCCATGCCGCCCCGGACCTTCGCGTTGAGGTCCTTCCTGCCCTTCACCAGCTCCTTGAAGGCCCTGATGTCGCCGACGGAGGCGGCGGCGGCGGGGGTCATGGGCACGCCGGCCTCGGCCAGCGCCTCGACGACCTCCTTGGCGCCGCTCTTGGCGGCGACCTCCATCGGGGTGAGTCGCTGGTCGCCCTTGATGCGTGGGTCGGCGCCCTTGGCGAGCAGGAGGCGCACGACATCGGCCTTGCGGCGGTCGGCGGCGACGTGGAGCGGGGTGTCGCGGTGCATGCCGACGGCGTTGGGGTCGGCGCCGCGGTCGAGCAGGAGCTTGACGAGCTCGATGGAGCGACTGGACGCGGCGTAGTGGAGCGGCGTGCTCCGCCTGTTATCCGTGACGGTGACCTTCGCCCCGTGCTCGAGGAGGACGGCGGCGACCTCGGCGTGGCCGCCCTGGGCTGCGCGGATGAGCGGCGGCCTGTCGGCATTGGGGCCGCCGGTCACGTCGGCGCCGCGGGCGATGAGGAGCCGCGCCGTGCTGGCGTGGCCGTAGCTCGCGGCCAGGTCGAGCGCGGTGTCGCCCTTGCCGCGGTTCGCGTTCACGTCGGCGCCCTTGGCGATGAGCAGCCGCGCGATCGCGTCGCGCCCGTGCTGAGCCGCGCTGTGCAGCGGCGTCCAGCCGGTCTTCGACGCGGCGTGGATGTTCGCCCCCTTGGCGATGAGCAGCTCGACCACCTCCGTGCGACCGTAGCGGACGGCGATGTCGAGCGGGGTCACGTGGTAGCCGTGGGTCGTCGCCTCGATGCGCGCGCCCTTCGCGAGCAGCAGCTCGACG
>CBFDBL010000035.1:0-19797 GCA_965603035.1 uncultured bacterium | reverse complement strand
GGCAGTGCGGTTCGCCACCTCGACCTTGCACGCCTTGGCCCCCTCGCCCTCGGGCACGGGCAGCGAGACGATCCTCACGGCGAAGTCGGGACTCGCGACCTCGATGTCGGGATAGGCCGTGGCGCCGTGGAAGCGGCCGAGGTCGGCGTCGAGGGTGGCCTCGTAGCGGTAGCCGTGGATCTGGAAGTTGCAGGGCTTCGAATTGA
This sequence comes from uncultured bacterium, assembly GCA_965603035.1. Classification (GTDB taxonomy): domain Bacteria; phylum Planctomycetota; class PUPC01; order DSUN01; family DSUN01; genus CAZDNN01. Next base: position 19,591 of record CBFDBL010000035.1, on the reverse strand, counting down.
GGTTGTCCTTCTCCTTGCCCGTGCCGCGCAGCCGGATGTAGAGGACTTCGGCGGGGAGCAGCTTGTCGGGCACTGCCGCCCGGACCGATGTGGCGGCGCCGAGCGCGCCGATGCGCGTCCAGGCCTCTCCGTCGGTGCTCGCGTCGATGGTGCACTGGCCGCTCACGTAGTACTGGCTCTGAATCTCGACGGCGGCGGCGGTCTGCGTTCGGTCGGCGACGGCGTGGCGGTAGACGACCTCGGCGCCGTCGTAGAAGACCCAGCGGTTGGAGTTGAAGCCGCAGCGGAAGCTCTGGAGAGGGCGGCTGTGATTGGCGCCCTCGCCCCCGAGCGGGGCCTGGAAGGCGTAGCTGTTCCCTGCCACGTGCTCGCCCTCGCCGAGGACGAGGTCGCCGACGTGCTGGTGGACGGCCTCGGTGGGCCGCAGGTCGACGTCGTCGAAGGTCACGGTGGCGGCGACGTGCCACTGGCCGAGGCGCAGGTAGTCGCTCTCGCCGAGCGCCGTGGGGGTGCGGAACACGAAGCTGTGGCGCTGCCACTCGGCCTTGGCCCTGAAATCGCGGTTGCAGAAGGTCGGCCCCGAGATCACGCAGCCGCCCGTCGTGCGGTCGGCCTTCGCCCAGAAGCTCAGGCGATAGAGCTGGTCTGGCTTCAGCGCGAGCCTCGTCGTGCGCCAGAAGCTCGAGTCCTGCCCGGTGCCCGTGACGCTCGCGCCGCGCTGGCCCGTTCTGCCAGAGGCCCACTGCCCTTTCCCCTCGAGGCTCCAGCCCTCGGGCGCCTTCTCGCCCGACTCGAACGATGGGTTCGGCAGTCCGGCAGCCAAGACGAAGGCGGCCGACAGCACGAGCAACGCCGCGACGAGTGGCTTCCGTGTCACGAGACCATCTCCTCGAGTCAAGGGGCGTTCGCGCCCTCAGTCTAGGCGGTCGGTCACGTGCGGTCAACCGGGGGGAACGAGCTTGACAGAACCGGGGAGCCGCCGTAGCTTCTCCGCGCGAGGAGAGCCGCATGACGGACGTCACCGCCGCGATCCGCGAGCACGGCCTGCGCTGGTGCGTGAACCCCCAGCGCTTCAACGTCGCGGGGATCATCTGGACCTATCAGTGCACGATCGCGTGCCGCCACTGCCTGTTCGCCTGCCGGCCCGAGCGGCCTCACGTGGTGATGCGGCAGGAGCACTGCCTGTCGTACCTGCGGGCGTTCCACCGCTTCCCGCGGGTCATCCACCTGGCGGGCGGCGAGTGCACGATCTTCTACGACGAGATGCTCGAGCTGTGCCGCGCCGCGCAGCGGGAGGGGGTGTCGCCGCACTTCATCGAGAGCAACTCGTCGTGGTGCGTGGACGACGCGATCGCGGAGCGCCGTTTCGGCGAGCTGCGCGACGCGGGCATCCTGGGCGTGCTGTTGAGCTGCGACCCGTACCACCAGGAGTTCGTCCCGGCCGAGCGGGTGCGGCGGAGCCATCGCATCGCGACCGAGATCTTCGGCGAGGCGAACGTCATCGGGCGCGCGCCCGATGCCGCGAGCGACGCCGAGCTCGAGCACATGGCCGAGGACGACGCGGCGCTGCGCGACCACGCCCGGCGGCATCCCCCGGAGTGGATGACCGGCAACGCCTATCGCTACCTCGCGGGCTATCTGGACCCCATGCCGCTGGAGGCGTTCGACGAGGTGCGCTGCGGCCATCTGTTCGACATCGACCGCACCTGGGAGTTCCACTTCGACCCCTACGGCAACCTCCAGACCAACTGCGGCATCGTGCTGGGCAACACCCGGCGAACGCCCCCGCTGGCGCTGCTGACCCAGGCCAACCTCTCGTCGAACCCCATCGTCCAGGTCGTCTGCGAAGCGGGGCCGGTGGGCCTGATGCGGATGGCCATCGAGCGGGGCCTGACGCCGCGGGCGGGCTATGCGGCGAAGTGCGAGCTCTGCTACCACGCGCGGCTGCACCTGCGGCCACACTTCCCCGACATCCTCTGCCCCGATGAGGTCTACGCGGGGTAGGGGGCCGCGGGCCTTCGGCTGACTACTGGCCGAGGAGGCTGGCGACGCGCAGGTCCATGGCCCGCTGGTCGGCCGCGAAGGCGTTGACGCCGGCGAGGCTCATCAGGCTGTCGAGGCCGATGGCTTTGCTGGCGAGGGCCTGGCGCCAGGTCGCGAGGCTGGGGATCTTGCCCTCGGCCGCGCTGGCAGCCACCTGCTCGTCGGTCCAGCGGGGGAAGAGGTCGCCGCAGCCGCGGTCGTGGAAGAAGCCTACGAGGTCGTCGGGCGTGAAGGCGTCGAGGTCGTGCCCCTCGAGGGCGTCCACGGAGGCGACCAGCTCGTCGCCCACGTCCCACAGCGTCTCCAGCCGGGCGGCACGCACGTCATCCCCTGCGTTGAGGGTCGGCTCGTAGACGACGCTGGTGCGATCGGCGAGCGCATCGGGGGGCAGGTCGAGGGCGAGGAACGCGTCTGCGACCTTGGGCGGGATGGTCATCACGTCGAGGCAGGCCAGGTCGCGCACCTGCTCGCCGGCGCGGAAGCTCGCGGCGATCTGCCGGGTGGCCACGCCGTAGTCGCGGCGCAGCGCGCGGACCACCTGTTGGGAGGCCAGGGTGGCCCGCTCGCCCACGTAGGCCCCGTCGCCGAGGCCGTTGTCGGCGACGAAGGCGTTGAGGCGGCCGAGGAACACGTTGACGTACGCGGGCCGCGCGATGCGGGTGCCCACGTAGTTCTGCCGGGCAGAGAAGCCGAGGGTCAGGTTCACCGGCACAGCGTGGCCCGACAGCCGGCGGCTGGCGAGCACGCCCGCGGGGGTGAAGGGGATCTTGACGATGAAGCGCTCGGGGCAGACGGCGTGGTAGCGGCGCGCGAGGGCCACCGCGCGGTCCACGTCGTGCGCCAGGTCGGTGTGCTCCTCGACCGAGACGCGCGCGTCGAAGGTCTCGACGAGCCGCAGGCCGTGCCGGGCGTTGAGGATGAAGGTCAGCTCGAGCAGGCGCTGGCGCTCGTCGAGCCCGAACGGCTCGAGCAGCGCCGCGGCCTGCGGGATCAGCTCGTCGTACGTCCCCGTCTGCACCTCGCGGTTCAGCAGCGTGTTGTTCGTCGTCAGGGCAGTGAGCTCGCGGCACCAGCGCGCCGCGGCGGCGTCGATGCTGCCCGTGTCCAGCCACAGCTCCGTGCCGAGCTGACGCAGCCGACGCAGTATCGGACGCGATCCGAACTGCGCCGCCAACTGGCCGAAACGCGGCCGGAAGCCGCGCCGCACGAACGACCCGACGGCCGCCGCAAGCTCCGCCCCCCTCGCTGCACTTGCCATCGCCGTGCCTCCAAGGCCCTTGGCAACACCCCCGCCGCTATTCTACCCCGGTCGGGGTCCCGGCGCGAGCCCTTCTGCCGCGGAGCCGCCGGGCGGGCCTCCAGCGCCTCCCAGCCCCCTCCATCTCGCCGGGGGCGGTTGACACGCAACTCCATCTGCGGTAAGGAAACACTGGGGAGGCCGTGGAGTCGGGTCCAGAGGCCGTGGAGGCTGCCGTGCGGACGCTCGCGCTCTGCATCGTGTTCGCCGCCGGCGTCGGGGCGGGTGAGCCGACGGTCGAGCGCTACGTCGAGAAGCTGGGGTCCATGCCCGACTTCTACCAGGCCGATCGAGCCTACGGCCTGCTGCCGCGGCACGGCAACGCCTACTGCGGCCCCACGGCGGCGGCCAACGCGCTCGTGTGGCTCGACACCCACGGCTACGGCAAGCTCCTGCCCGCTGCCAGACCCGGCCCGGCCGAGCAGTTCGCGCTCATCCGCACCCTCGGCACGCCGGAGTACACGAGGACCGACCCCGTGGTGGGCACCGGCCCCGCCGGCATCATGAGGGGCCTGCGGAAGTACTGCGCGGAGAAAGGCTACGTCGCGACCACCGAGTACGCGGGCTGGCGCACGCGGACGTGCCGCATCGCCGAGCGGCCCGCCATCGCCTGGATGCTGCGCGGTGCCACGGGTCGCTCGAGCCTGATCCTCAACCTCGGATGGTACCGCGCCGACGATGACCAGGCCGTGGACTACACCCGCACCGGGGGCCACTACGTGACCGCCGTCGGCTACGAGCGACGTGCCGGCGCCACCTCGCTCATCGTCCACGACCCCGCCAAGCGCACCCAAGAGGGCAAGCGCGACAGCATCGCCCGCTGCCCCGCGCGCTGCCTCCTCGAGCCGCTTCCCGCGGGCACGAGGCTCCGCAAGAAGCAGGACGGCGATACCTTCCTGGGCGACGGCCTCTTCCTGCTCGACGGCATCCCCCGCAAGCGCGGCGCCGACCTCGCCATCCTCGACGGCGCCATCGTCTTCTCCCTCGCCACGGAATGACCCGCTCACCCAGCCTGCGGCGCCCGGCCCGTGTAGAGCGTCACGGCGCCCAGCATCAGCACCCGGGCACGCGCCTCGGCGAAGCCGGCCTGCTCGAGCATCGCGACGACCCGCTCGGGCACGGGCAGCGCCTCCGTCGAATCGGTGAGGTAGCGGTAGGCGCGCGCGTTGCCCGCAAGCAGCCAGCCGAGCAGCGGCACCGCGCTGTGGGTGTAGAGCCAGTGGCCCAGCCGCACGAGCGGGTGCCGCGGCACGCCCGTCTCGAGAATGACCAGCCGCCCGCCCGGCGCGAGCACCCGCCGCATCTCGCGCAGCGCCTCGAGCCTCTGGGGGATGCTGCGGAAGCAGAAGGCGGTGGCGACGCCGTCGAAGCTCCCGTCGGCGAAGGGCAGCCGCGTGGCGTCGCCCATCACGAAGCCAGGGCATCCGCTCGGCCCCGCCGCCTGCGCTTTCGCCGCGGCGAGAGCCAGCATCCCACGCGCGGGGTCGAGCCCGACCACGCGGGCCGCGGGCGCCTGGCGCAGCGCCTCCAGCGTCACGTCGCCCGTGCCGCAGCCGACGTCGAGATAGCGCTCGCCGCCGCGGGGCGCCATCTCCCGCACCGCGCGCCGCCGCCAGCGGCGATCGAGCCCGAGCGACAGCAGCCGGTTCAGCAGGTCGTACCGCGCGGCGATCCCGTCGAACATGCGACGGCTCGCGTCGGCCGACAGCAGGGGATTCCGTTCACATCGCATAGTCTTGCACGGCGTGCATACCTGCACGCGGAACCAGAGGCCAGGAACGATGAGGCCGAGTCATTCGCCGACCCCGAAGATGCGCCCCTCGAGCCACTCGCGCCAGGTCGTCTCGTACCACGAGTCGTCCTCGGGGATCGGGCGGCAGGGGACCGGCTGGACCTCGAAGGTGGCGGGGCCGGCGAGGCGGGTCTCGAGGATCTCGTTGCGGAGCGCCTCGTTCTCGCTGCGGTGGCAGAGCTCGCGGCCGCGCTGGCTCTCGACATAGAGGTCGCCGCCCTCGTCGAGGATCATGTAGCCGCCGCGCGAGCCGCCGCCGCGGGCGATGAGGGCCTCGATGGTCTGGAGGAAGGCGATGTGGGTGAGCGACAGGTGGACGTTCTGGATGGCGGCGAGCAGCTCGTCGCGGCTGGCGAGCCGCATGCCGCTGCGGGTGATGCGCGCGTGGAGGGCCTGGGCGGCCGCGACGGCGGGGCCGACCGCGGCCGCGGAGCGGATGAAGGCGCCGTGGGCGGTCATGCGCTCCTGGATCTCGCCGCGGACCTCGGCGGGCGTCGGCGCGTCGGCGGGCGCGGCGAGCAGCCTGCGGATCTCGGCGACCTGCTCGGCGATCTGCGGGGCCGCGAGCCTGGCGAACTCGTCGAGGGCCATGGGCTCGCCGCCGTAGACGTGCTTGATGCGCAGCGCGGCCCGCATGGCGCCGACCTGGCCGCTGTTGAGCGCGCTGCCGCCCGGCCGGACGCCGTGCGCGCCGTTGAGCTCGCCGATGGGGAACAGGTGGCGGATGTTGCTCTCCCACCAGATGGAGCCCCGGAGCCCGCCGTTGTTGTGCTGGGCGCACACGGCGCACGCGAGCGGCTCGCGCAGGTCGATGCCGTGCTCGGCGTAGAGCTCGATGCTGGCGGGGTTCATGTGCTGGAGCCGCTCCAGCGGCGTGGCCTGGAGCGCGCCGGAGCGCTCGAGGTAGCGACGGGCCTCGGGGCCGAGGTCCTCGAGCGAGAATGCCCTCATCCCCTCCCCCGCCACCGGGTTCGACAGGAAGTCCATAAACACGCGCCGGCCCGCCGCCATCTCGAGGTGGACGGCGATGTCCACGAGCGAGGAGCCGTAGCCCTGGAGCCGCGCGGCGTGGAAGGGCCACTGATAGCCCTTGAGGAAGACGTTCGTCGCCTTCTCGCGCATCGAGCGGAAGAAGTCGTTGAGGAAGTAGCGGCGGTCGCCGCCGTCGGCGTCGGTGCTGAAGTAGGCGGGGATGACCTGCTGGTAGGTGCCCGAGAGGTTCCAGCGGAACTCCGTGGAGGCGAGTCCGTACTGGCTCTCGGCGAGGTTGTTGCCGACGGCGCCGATCTCGAGCGCGATGCCGTGGTTGCCGATCTGCCCCTCGGGGTAGACGCTCACCTTGTAGAGCTCGCCGGGGCCGCCCGTGCCCATCACGACGTTCTCGGCGCAGAAGACGACGAGGCCGTAGTCGTCGGCCCCGATCTGGTCGTGCCGGATCGCGACGGCTCCGATGACGCGTTTCTCGTCCCCCTCGCCTGCCGTGAGGAGCTGGACGATCTCGGTGCCGTCGAAGAGGGGGGTCTTGTTGCGGCGGACCTGGTCGAGGGCGCGCTGGACCATGAAGTGGGAGGTCTTCGGCCCGGCCGAGGTCGCGCGCTGGCGGGGGTCGTGGTCGGTCTTGTAGCCGACGTAGGCGCCGTACTCGTTGAAGGGGAACGGCACGCCGTTGCGGCAGAGGTGGAAGAAGGCGGGGGCGGAGCCGAGGCCCTCGATGTAGGCGACATCGCCGTGCATCATGCCGCCGGCGGTGAGGCTGCGGGCGAACTCGATGGGGCTGTCGGGCACGTCGCCGAAGATGCCGATCTTGTAGTAGGTCTGCTTGTCGGAGCCCGAGTTGTACGACGTCCCGCCGCCGAGCCGGTCGGTGGCGATGGCGATGTCGGTCACGCCGAGGCCGTAGAGCGCCTCGGCGCAGCTCAGCGACGCCGCGCCGCTGCCGACGATCAGCGTGTGGACGGTGTAGCATCGTGCGGAGAGGCCGTTGAAGTCAACGTTGCCCCAGTCAACCATCGGGTTCTACTCCTTCGGCGGGGGACGTGATGCGTGATACGTGATACGTGAAGCCGAAAGAGAGCGAGGTCCCGACACAGCCTCACGCATCACGAGTCCTCAGGGTCTGAGAACCACCTTGATGGCCTCTGGCGTCGTGGCTGTCTCCAGCGCCTCGGTCGCGTCTTCCAGTGCGAATTCGTGGGTGACGAGCTTCTCGAAGGGGAAGTCGCGGGCGAGGACGAGCTGGACCGCCTGCCAGAGGTGGTCGGTGTCGCTCACCCACACGCCCTGGAGCGCGACGCTCTTGCGGGCGAAGTGCGCAAAGACGTCCATCGACACGGGCCGCCGCGGCTCGGCGATCCCTGGGATCGCGTAGACGCCGCCGGGGGCCGTCAGCGGCAGGTACTCCTCGAGCGCCGCGACGGCGCCCGAGCAGTCCAGGACGACGTTCGGCCCGACTCCGCCGGTCACATCGCGGAGGAACGCGGCGCGCTCCTCGGCCGTCGTGTCGGCGGTGCACAGGGTGGCCGCGGCGCCGAACTCGGTGGCGAGCTCGAGGCGCGCCTTGTCGATCTCCGTGCCGACGGCGTAGACCCTGGACGCGCCGGCCTTCAAGGCCATGGCCATGGCGAACAGGCCGAGCGGCCCGGGGCCGACGACGAGCACGGCGTCGCCGGCGCGGATGCGCGCCAGCTCGATCGCGCTCGCCGCCGTCGCGCCCGAGCACGACGCCGCCACCAGCGCGGCCGGGTCGATATCGTCGTCGATGCGCAGGAAGTGCGCCGTGCTCTGAAGATGCAGGTACTCGGCGTAGCAGCCCCGCAGGTGCGGCGGCTCGGCACACGAGAAGCTGATGCCGTAGGTCTTGCGATTGGGGCACAGCGACGGCTGCTTGCGCACCACGCAGTAGTAGCAGTGGCCGCACATCGCCCCCCGCTCCCACATCACCTTGTCACCTGGCTTCAGGGGCCTGCCGAGCACGTCGAGGCGCTCGCCGGCGACGTCGGCGATCTCGCCCACCCCCTCGTGGCCGAGGATCATCGGCAGCGGCGTCCTGGGGTCCTTGCCGTGCCACATGTGCACGTCGCTGCCGCACACGCCGGCGGCACTGATCTTCACCAGCACCTCGCCCTCGGCGAGGGGGCATACCTCGAACTCGGTCATCTCGAGCGGCTGCTCGAACGCTCTCAGCACCGCGGCCTTGGCCTTCACGCACCGTCTCCTTCGACGCTCAAGGGATGGGCCACCTTATCTTACGGATTCCCGTCGCCTTCGCAACGCAGGCGCCCGGTCTCAGCGAATGGTCTCGACGAGAGGCCCTGGCTGCTTGCCTCGGATGCTGGCGTGGACATCCTCGGCGGCCGACTCGATGGCGACACCGCGGTGCACGAGCGTGCGGCCCCCGAAGCGCATCACCTCACGGCGGCCCGTCTCGGGGGCCTCGACGGCCATGGCGACGTGGGCATCGGAGCGCAGGCCGCCGGCCGAGCCGCCCCCGATCAGGGCGACCCAGCGCCGGCCCCGCACCGTCCCGTGCACGACGTTGCCCTTGCGCTCGGCGGTGACGGCAGGGCCGAAGGCCGTGAGCAGGGTCAGCGGCCCATCGCCCTCGCGGACAACGCGGAGATGCCGCACGGGACGGGAGAACTGGCTCCACCGGTAGTAGACGTCGGTCATGCCCACCGTGGCCTTGACCCCGGGCGTCAGGAAGGCGACCTGGCAAGCAGCGTCGGGCACGCGTGTGAACGCCTCATCGTAGCTCTGGGAGCGATCCCTCATCGGCCCGGCCTTCGACTCGAATCCGAAGACGGTGAAGCGGCTCGACGGCGTCGCCGGCTCGACGAAGGGGGCGTGGAAGCGCCACTCAGCGCTCCCCTGTCCCTCGGGCTCGACGCGGTCGAAGAGCAGGAAGAGGTCGGGCTTGATGTGGATGAGGCAGCGCGAGGCCGCCCGGACCTTCGCCTCAGGGGGATAGGAGTTCTTGAGGTCCACCCGGGCGGCGGCGAGCAGGGCGCCATCGGCGAAGAAGGCGATGCGGGCGATCTGGTCGGGCCGCAGGCAGGGGTGCCACACCTGCCCGCCGCCCCATTGGTCCACGCCGTTGATCAGGATGCAGTTGTTGTTGGCCGCGCTCTTGCGGTAGGTGCGGGTCATCCCGGGCTCGAGGATGATCTGGTGTTGGCCTCTGGCCAGCACGAAGGAGCCCTGGTTGACGCGACAGTGCGCCCAGTTGTAGCGCTTGGCGATGGGTGTCGCCTCCTTGCCGAAGACCGAGCCCGCCCACAGACGCGCCCGCCAGGCGCTCGCCCCCCAATCGGACCGCATGAAGACCTGATCGACGTCGGCGAAGTGATGGTGTGTCGGCGTGTTCTCGGCCGTCTGGGCCTGCGGCACGGGCACGTTGGCGCTGCGGCCCCGCTTCCGTCGGTCGGCGCGCTGGGGGATGCGGTCGGCCGTGGTCGGGAAGGCGGGCGCGTGGTGGACGGCGTAGCGCCACTCGTTGGCGAAGAAGGACTCGCCTTTCGTGAGGTCGAGGCCCGTGTGGTCGCGGAGCAGGTCGAGCGACTGCTGGAAGTAGCCGAGGCCGTAGGCGCGAGCCTCGTTCATCCACTCGTGCCCGCCGTCGCGGCCGTAGAGCTCGATGCGCTTGCGGCAGGTCATGACGGCCCAGCGGAGCCACTTGTCGGCCTCGGGGCCCTCCCACACCAGCCCGCCGCCGACCAGGCCCACCACCGTGGCCGACGAGTGGTTCTGCGCGTACCCCGTGGGATGATAGTTGCGCTGGAAGACGAAGAAGGTGTAGAGCCCGCCGAGGCGCTTGCGGAAGAGGCGGTCCCACTCAGCCTTCGCGAGAGGGCGGAGCCGCGCCACGTGCGCATCGTATTGGATCGCGGCGCCGAGGGCTTTGCGGCCGGCGTCCATGTCGTTGCCCGAGGCCATCGACTCGGCGTCGATGCTGTACTCCCACGGCTCGCCCCGGTCGGGGTCCACGTGGACGAGCATCCTCTCGACGCCGTCCGCAGACAGCCTCTCGCCCGTCACGACGCGAGGCGCCCGGGCCAGGCTCAGGCGGGGATGCTTCCCCCTCAGGCTCGGCTTCAGGCTCACGACTTCGAGCGCGCGCACCCGCTCGTCGATGCCGATGGCGATGGAGGCAATGTGATGCGGGCGCAGGGGATTGGGGCCACGGGTGACCGGCGGCTTCTGGTCGCCTGGCCGGCGCGGCCGCCAGCGCGTGCCGTAGACGAAGTCGTCGAAGGACACGCGGATCGCGTGCTTGCCCGGCTCCGCGATGTCGAGTGCGAAGCTGGCGTAGACGCGGCCCGCGGCCTGGTCGTCGAGGCTGGGCAGGTCGAACCACGAGGTGTAGACGTGCGCCCCGTCGAGCGCGACCCGCGCCGTGGGCACCAGCCACTTGCCCTTGAAGATCTCCCACGGCCCCGTGTACGTGCGCCCCTTCTCCGCGTCGCCCAGGAGCCGGGTGAGCCGCCGCGTCCAGATCGAGCTGTCGTCGGGGAAGGCGCACTTGCCCCACGGCACGTAGAGCCGCCGCATGTCGAACTGGCCGTCGAAGGTCGTGAGGTCGAAGCGCCATATGGTCGCCTTTGGGAAGTCCCCGGCGATCCGCAGCGCCCGCCCCTCGGCCGTCGCCTCGAAGCGGCCGACGCGGTCCGCGAACTCCGGCAGGGCGCCCGGCTTGGCGGTGTTGATGAGGTCGGCGACGGGCGCAACGCCGTCGCTCGACAGCCACCAGGCCGCGCGGGAGGGCGGGGAGCCCCCATCGACCGGCGTCGCGAGCCCGAGACGCAGCACAAGAACGACAACCGGGAGCAGCAGTCCGGAGCGGCCTGACGCCCGCTCGCGGATCGTCGGGGCGTCGCGGCCCGAGCTTTGCCCTCCCACGATGGTCCTCTGCTCGCGCGTCATGCGTGCCACCTCATCGAGTCCCGGGCCGCCTGTGCCGTGGGCCATGCGACCATCCTACGCAAACCGGGCGGATCTGCAAAGGGGCGCGTACGGGGTCCTGCGGCTTGCCTCGCTCGCCGCGATTGTGGTAGAACACGCCTGTCGGGCCGCGACCGCTGCATCCGAGCCGCGAGGAGTTCGGCGTGCTGATCCGCAAGATGAACGATGGCAAGCCCTTCACCATGGGCCAGGGCGAGCTGCGCAACGTCTTCGGCCCCGGGAACGGCGCGCGACACCTGACGTTCAACTACTGCCAGTTCGCCCCGGGCGTGGCCTTCACGCAGCACGTGCACGAGCATTCCGAGGATCTGATCCTCGTGCTCATGGGCGGCGGCGTGATCCGCGTCGAGGGCGATGACCACCCGATCGAGGCGGGCGACGTCGTGCTGGTGCCCGAGGGGGTGGAGCACGGCACGATCGCGGGCGCGGAGGGGATGGTCGCCGTCTCGGTGCAGGCGCCGCCCGACGTCGGGCTCTACGACGGGAGCAAGGACCGCCGCGAGACGGCCGAGTGACCCAATGGGGGAAGGAGGGGAAGCGATGAGGAGACGGCTGGCGACGCTGGCGGGGTGCCTCGCCCTCGTCGTGGGGGCGCGGGGCACAGCGCTGGAGATCGTGCGGGACGGGAAGCCGGCCGCGGCCATCGTCGTGCCGGCCGATGCCGACGACTACGTGGCGAAGGCGGCGGCGTGGCTCCAGGAGTACGTCGAGAAGGCGACGGGGGCCACGCTGACGGTCGCCCCGGAGGGCCGACAGCCCCGGGGCACGGTGGTCGCCATCGGCCCGACGAAGCTCGCGGCCGACGCCGGCGTCTCGGCCGAGGGCCTGAGGTGGGACGGATGCCGCCTCGCGGTCAAAGGCCGCACCCTGTTCCTCATCGGCCGCGATACGCAGGGCGTCGCGAAGCGGCCCCACCTCGGGGCCAAGGGCAGTGCCCGCGCCGCGGTCGTGTTCCTGGAGCGGTTCCTCGGCGTCCGCTGGCTCGTGCCGTCGCCTGAGGGCGAGGTCGTGCCGAAGACGAGAAGCGTGAGCGTGCCGGACGACCTGAGCATCGAGAGCACGCCTGCCTTCGCCTTCGGCCACGGGCGGTACCTCTACGGCGTCGGCACGCCGGCGTCGCTGGCCAACCACTTCCGCACCTCGCTGCGCATCTACACCCGCGGCGGCCACACCTGGAACGCCTGGGTGCCCTACGTGAAGTACAAGGACACACACCCGGAGTACTTCGCGCTGATCGGCGGCAAGCGCTCGCCCAGCGAAGGGAACCACCTGTGCGCGACGAATCCCGACGTCAAGAAGCTCCTGCTCGAGGGCCTGAGCCATGCCTTCGAGCAGGGCTACGAGTGGGCACAGCTCGGCCAGAGCGACGGCTACCGGCCCTGCCGATGCCCCACGTGCGAGGCCATGGACGACTACACCACCGGCCCCAAGGGCGGCCGCCGCAAGTGGGCCTACGGCCACGCCAGCGACCCCGACCACCCCTGCGAGCGCATCCTCGTCCCACACAAGTGGCTCGCCGACGAATGCAGCAAGCGCTTCCCCGACCGCACCGTCCACCTGCTCGTCTACGGCCCGACGACCTGGCCGTCGCGGAAGCTGGACCGCTTCGGCGACAACGTCGTGGCCGAGGTGTGCGGCGCCACGCCCGAGAAGCTCGCGGCCTGGAAGGACAAGGTTCGGGCCATGACCGTCTACTGCTACTACTGGGGCTACTACCACCCGGCCGGCATCGGCCCGAAGCTCGGCCCCGCGCAGATCGCCGACGAGATCCGCATGCTCCACGACCACAACGTCGTCGGCATCTACTACTGCGGCGGCGGCGAGGACTGGGGCCTCGAAGGCCCCGCCTACTACACCGCCGGCCGCCTCATGGGCGACCCGTCGCTCGACCACGAGGCGCTCGTCAAGGAGTACTGCGACGGCCTCTACGGCGCGGCGGCCACCACGATGCTCCGCTTCTTCGCTCTGCTCTACGGCGCCCTCGACGAGGAGGTGCCACAGCTTCCTGGCACCTCCCGCGCCGAGACCGAGTACGCGACCCGCTACCCGCCGACCCTGCTGCGCCGCTTCGAGGCCCTGCTGCGCACGGCCGAGGCACAGGCCGACAGCCCGCGGGCCAAGAGCTGGGTCCGCCTGACCCGCGACGCCTTCGACTACCTCGCCGCCAATGCCCGCATGTACACCCTCTACCGCGCCTACATGACCCGCCAGACGCCCGAGAGCCTGCGCCAGGTCCAGGCCGCCGTCGATGCCTGGAAGGCCTGGCGGCAGAAGGTCCTGGCCTACGACCGCGAGCACACGCGGACCTGGTACCCGGGCTGGAGCGTCGTCGCGCGCTACATCCGCGAGGGCGGCCACATGCACTCGCGCACGGGGCCGCCGGCCAACTGGGATTTCGACCGCATGCTCGAGCGGCTCCGCAGCCGGCAGACGGGGCCGTCGCGCATCACGGCCATGCACACCGCGCTCGCCCCCACCATCGACGGGACCCTCGACGACGACGTGTGGCGGGCCGCCACGCCGCAGGCACTCCGCGACGTGGGCGGCTACGCAGCCAAGGTGGCGACCTCGGTCCGCCTGCTCTACGACGACTGGAAGCTCTACGTCGCCTTCGAGTGTGCCGAGCCCGCCCCCGAGCAGATGCGCACCGACCCCAAGGGACACGACGCGGACGTCTGGAACCTCGAGTGCGTCGAGGCCTTCTTCGACCCCGCCGCCACGCGCACCCGCTACCTGCACTTCATCGTCGGCGCCTCGCCCGGCGCGCGCTACGACGGCCGCCGCGGCTACCCGCCCGACCCCACGGCCGAGCGCGAGGACAAGAGCTGGAGCCCTGCCTGGCAGACCGCCGTCCACATCGACAAGGCCCGGCGCCGCTGGACCGCCGAGCTGGCCATCCCCTTCGCCGCCCTCGGCGTCCGCAGGCCCGACGCAGGCACGAAGTGGGCCGCCAACTTCGGACGCGAGCGCTACGCCGGCCGCAAGAGCCCCCAGCTCTCCCTCTGGTCGCCCAACGACATCGGCACCGGCTTCTGCGAGCCGCTGTGCTTCGGCGAGATCCTGTTCCGGCGCTAGCGCCCGCGGTCCACTCCCGAAGACGCGCGGCCCCGGCAACAGAAGTGCGCCATGGGATGAAACAAAGCGACGGGTCGGCGGTTTAGTACAGTGGACGGCCTCAGCGACGGAGGAGCAGGCGTGCCGGACCTGTGCGACGACGACCTGATGGCGATGGTTCGCGACGGCGACGCCGACGCGTTCGACACGCTCTTCGACCGCTACCGCTCGCCCGTCTACAACTTCGCGCGGATGATGCTCGGCTCGCTCGACGGGGCCGAGGACGTGCTCCAGGAGGCCTTCCTGGCGGTGGCGAGGACCGCTCGCAACTACCAGCCGCGCGGCCGCTTCCGCCCGTGGCTGATGCGCATCGCGCGGAACCTGTGCCTGAATCGCATCAAGCACGAACGGGTCCGCCGCCGCGTCATCGCCGAGGGCGGCCTGGAGGTCATCGAGCCCACGGCCCACGGCCCGACCCCACCCGAGCGGGCCGAGGCCGACGAGCGGATGGCGCGCCTGCGCGGCCTCATCGCCGAGCTGCCCGAGCGCCAGCGCGAGGCCATCGTGCTCTACGCCTTCGAGCAGATGAGCTACCGCGAGATCGGCGAGGCGCTCGACGTGCCGATCAACACGGTCAAGACCCTGATCCACCGCGCCAGGGCCGCCCTCGCCCGAGCGTTCGAGTAGCGCCAAGGAGTCCCTGCGATGGACTGCGATGTGACCCGCGAAGAGCTGTCCCGCTTCGCCGCTGGTGACCTCGACGCCGGCCGGGCTCACGCCATCGAGCAGCACGCGGCGAGCTGCCGGGCCTGCCAGAGGCGGCTCGCCGCCCTCGGCTCCCTGGACGAGGTGCTCCGCAGCCTGCCCCGGGTCGAGCCGCCGGCGAGCACCGTGCTCAACACGCGTCGGGCGCTGTCGGCGGAGGTCCGCGGGCGCCGCGAGCCGGAGCTGATGACCCTCGACGAGGTGGCGGAGTTCCTGCGGATCGGCCTCGACGCGCTCGAGGAGATCGTGCTGGAGCTGCCCTGCTTCGAGCTGGCGGGCCAGCTTCGGGTGCGGCGGAGCCGGCTGCTGGAGTGGATCGACGCCCGCGAGCACGCCTGGGCGGCGAGCAGCGCCCAGAGCGAGGTCGCGCGCATCCTCGCCGACGTCCCGTGAAAGGAGCTTCCCCATGTCCGCCACGCTGGAACAGCACGTGGCCCTCTGGCGCACGATGGCCAAGGGCCTGGAGGCCGGCCGCACGCTCATCGCGACGCTCGAGCACGCGAAGGCCCGGGCCGCGGACCCGCCGCTGGCGGAGGCCCTTGACGCGGTCGTCCAGGCCATCCTGGGCGGGGCCACCCTGTCCGAGGCCCTCGCGCCGCACGAGCCGCTCTTCTCGCGCTGCGTGGTGACGATGGTCCGGGCTGGCGAGGCAGGCGGCGTGCTCGACGTGATCGCCGGGCGCATCGTGGAGGGCCTGCGCGACGGCAGCTTCCCGCTGCCGGGCGCCTCGAAGGCGGACGACGCCGTCGCCTTCTGGCGTGCCTTCGGCCGTCTGCTGTCGTCGGGCGTGCCCATCCTCGATGCCTTGGCGCTCCTGCGCGAGGAGATCTGCGGCCAGAGGCTCGATGAAGCCACCGCCACGCTCGCGCGGGCCATCGCCGACGGCAAGAGCATAGCCGAGGGAATGCGCGAGCACGCGGAGGTCTTCCCCAACGAGGTGTGCATGGCCGTGATGCAGGGCGAGAATCGCGGCACTCTCGACGAGCAGGCCTCCCGCATTGCCGACGCCATCGAGGCGGACGACCTCGCGTCGCTGGTGCCCGACGGGGCCACGCCGCAGCAGGAGGCGGCGCCCGTCATCAAGGCTCTCAATCTCATCCTGCTTCAGGCGCTCAAGGACAAGGCGTCGGACGTCCACTTCGAGCCCGTCGAGGGCGGCCTGAGGGTCCGCTACCGCGTCGATGGCGTCCTCTACGAGATGCAGCCGCCCCCCGCACACCTCGCCAGCCACATCATCAACCGCCTGAAGATCATGGGCAACCTGGACATCGCGGAGCGGCGCCTGCCCCAGGACGCGCGCATCCACATCAACGTGAGCGACAAGCCCTACGACCTGCGGGTGAGCACCGTGCCGACCGTCCACGGCGAGCGGGTCGCCCTGCGCATCCTCGCGCGCGACGCGGTGTGCCTCGACCTCGAGCGCATCGGCTTCCCGCCCGACGACCTGGCGACCGTCCGCGAGCTCTGCCACCTGCCCAACGGGATCCTCATCGCCAACGGCCCCGCCGGCTCGGGCAAGACGACGCTGCTCTACGCCATGCTCCGCGAGATCGACGGCGACCGCTGCTGCGTCCTGTCCGTCGAGGACCCCGTCGAGTACCACCTGCCCAGCGTCGCACAGATCCAGATCGAGCCGAAGCGCGGCCTCACCTACGCCCGCGCGCTCCGCAGCATCCTCCGCCAGGACCCCGATGTCATCATGGTCGGCGAGCTGCGCGACCTCGAGACCGTGAACGTCGCCGTGCAGTGCTCCCTGACCGGCCACCTGCTGATGACGACGATGCACACCAACACCTCGCCGGCCGCGCTCCGTCGGCTGCTCGACGTCGGGCTCGAGCCGTTCCTCGTCAACAGCGCGATCGCCGGCGTCCTCTCGCAGCGGCTGGTGCGCGTGCTCTGCCCCGAGTGCAGGCAGCCCGCGGAGCCGCAGCTCGAGTCGCTGCCGCCGGCCGCTCGCGACTTCGTCGGCCAGCACCCCGACGCGACCTTCTGCGCGGCCAGGCCCGGCGGCTGCGACCACTGCCACGGCACCGGCTTCCGCGGGCGCGCGGCCATCCACGAGATCCTCGTGCCCGACGGCCCCGTCCGCAAGGCCGTCGCCGCAGCGGCCGGCCTCGACGCCATCCGCGACGCCGCCCTCTCCCAGGGCATGACGACGCTGCTCATCAGCGGGCTCCAGAAGGCGGCCGCAGGAGTCACCTCCGTCCAGGAGGTCTGCCGCGTTGTCCCACACGCCCACTGAACCGCGAAAGGCGATCTGCCATGGCCCCCTTGCCCGATGACCGCCCCGACCTGGTCCTCTCCGACGCGGCAGCGGCCGATGCCAGCCCGGTCGCGTCGTGCCTCAACGCGCTTCTGCGCCAGGCCTCCGTCGCACGCGCGAGCGACATCCACCTCGACCCGACCGAGGACGGCCGCGGGCGGGTCCGGCTGCGGGTCGACGGGGTGCTGCACGACGTGGAGCCACCGCCCGACGGCCTGTTCGCCACGGTCGTCAGCCGCATCAAGATCCTGGCGCAGATGGACGTGGCGGAGCGGCGGCTGACGCAGGACGGGCGCATCAAGGTCACGATCGACGACCGGGCCATCGACCTGCGGGTCGGCCTCGTGCCGACCGTCTTCGGCGAGCGGATCGTGATGCGGCTCCTCGAGCGTGCCCAGGTCGCGTTCGAGCTCGACCGGGTCGGGCTGTTCGACGAGGCGCTCGCGACGGTGCGAGAGCTGTGCGTGCGCCCCTGGGGGCTCGTCGTCGTCAACGGCCCGACCGGCTCGGGCAAGACAACGCTCCTCTACTCGATGCTCCACGCGCTCGATCGCAAGCGGCGGAGCGTGCTCTCCATCGAGGACCCCGTCGAGTACCACCTCGAGGGCGTCTCGCAGATCCAGGTGGCCGCCCGCGTCGGCCTGACCTTCACGCGGGCGCTCCGCCACGCCATGCGCCAGGACCCCGACGTCATCATGATCGGCGAGCTGCGCGACCTCGAGACGCTCCAGGGCGCCGTCACGGCCGCCATGACCGGCCACCTCACGCTCACGACCCTGCACGCCGGCACGTCGCCCGGCGCGCTCAAGCGCATGCTCGACATGGGACTCGAGCCCTACCTGCTCAACAGTGCCCTGGCCGGCGTCGTCTCGCTCCGGCTCGTCCGCAAGCTGTGCACCGAGTGCCGACAGCCGGTCGAGCCCGTCCTCCATTCGCTGCCGCCCGAGGCCGTCAAGCTCGTCGGGGCTCTGCCCGCTGCGACCTTCTGCGAGCCGAAGGGCTGCGAGCGCTGCGGCGGCACCGGCTACCGAGGCCGCACGGGCATCTACGAGATCCTGCTGCCCGACGACCGCCTCCGCCAGGCCCTGCTCGCCTCGCCCGAGCTCGACGCCCTGCGCAACGCCGCCCTCGCCGACGGCATGCAGCCCATGCTCGCCTACGGCGTCCGCTCGGCGGCGCGCGGCGTGACCTCCCTCCAGGAGGTCTGCCGAGTCGTGCCCCATGGGCCGAACGTCTGAGCGTCAGGCCGCCCGTCGGCACTCCTCCCAGACCTCCGCCGGCGTGAGCTTCGCCGCCAGCAGGATCAGCGCGGGCACGATGACCAGGTCATCCAGGTAGCCGAGCACGGGGATCCAGTCGGGTATGAGGTCGAAGGGAAGCAGCGCGTAGCCGAGCGCGAGGCCGAGGGCCAGCTTCGCGAGCCGCGGCGTGCGGGGATGACGCAGCACGCGCCGGTACACCGCGATCTCCGCCCGGAGGCGCGCGCCGACGGCCTTCAGTCGAGCGAAGATGCTCACTGCCTCGCGTCCGACGATGTTGTGGTGGGCTCGTCCACGGCCAGAGCGCGTTGCCCATCCAGCGTCAGCCGCGTCGCCTGGTGGACGAGCCAGACGGGCGCCCTCCCCTTCGACGTGCGGATCGCCACGACCCGCGCGTCGCTCGTGACGCCCTGCCAGCTCGCCCCCTTCTCGCCGAAGAGCACGGTGTGGGTCTCGCCGTCCTGCTCCCAGGCGACGCCGACGACGCCCTTCTCGGCAATGCGGCGCAGCCTGGGCAGCTTGCCCTCGTCGTCGGCGCGGTGCGGGCGGAGGACGGTGAGGAAAAGCGCGGAAGGCGCTTTCTCCTTCGTCGAGGCGGTCAGGTGCCACTGGTTGGCGTAGCGCCGCCTCTGCTTGGCGCTGTACTCGGGCGGCGGGGTGAACTGGTCGGTCTGTGCGAAGGCGAGGGCCTGCGGCTCGACGAAGCTGGTGAGGAGCCGGGCCTTGCCCCGCCGCGTGAGCACCTGGCGCGCCTTGTCGTCCACCTGCATCTCGTCGAGTGCGTGGAGCCACCACTCCCAGGTAACAGGCTTCGGGGCTTCGACCTCATCGACGATGACGAAGATGCCGGGGCGGACGTGGATGACGTGGCGAAGGCACTTGCTGAGCCGGCCGCTGTATGCCTTCGTCGCATCGGCGAGCGCGTAGTCGTAGTGGGGGCCGTGGAGGAACTCGACGATGCGGCCGGTGGCGTTCCACGAGCGGATGGTCTGGCCTGTGCCGCCGTCGTAGGTGATGGCGTTCTTGGCCTTGGTCGAGCGGGTCCAGTTGTGGTGGTGCGGGGAGCTGTACCAGGGGTAGTAGCCCGTGGCGATGGCGAGGGCCTCGCCGAAGGCCTCGATGACGAAGGCATTCTGGTCGGCGTGGCCGTGGCTGACGGA
>CBFDBL010000034.1:0-20015 GCA_965603035.1 uncultured bacterium | reverse complement strand
GGTCGGTGCAGATCCAGAGGATGTTGGGGCGAGGCATGGATGATTCCTCAATGCACTCCCAGCGAGAAGACCTCGCGGGGCGAGTGCGGATAGTCCTGTAGGATGATCAGCTCGAGCAGTCGGTCGCGCAGGTCGCGGCGCACCGCTGCGTAGCCGGGGTCGCCCGCGAGGTTGTGCTGCTCTTCGGGGTCGTCGGCGACGTGGAAGAGCTGCTCGCCGCTGCCGCCGGGGTAGAGGGTGTAGCGCCAGTCGGCGGTGCGGAGGGTGCGTGCCCAGTGGATGGGCGAGACGGAGTTGATGTTGTTGTAGCTCTCGACGTAGGCCGCGTCGCGCCAGCCCTCGGGCCGCTCGCCGCGACACCACGGGAGCAGCGACCGCCCGGGCAGTGTCTCGGGCTCGTGCTTGAGGTAGGGGCCGAGCACCTCGGGCGTGGGATAAGCGACGCCCGTCGCCTCGAGGATCGTGGGCAGGACGTCCTCGAGCTGGACGATGGCGTCGCACGTCGCGCCGCGCTGGAGCCCTGGCCCGGCGACGATGAGCGGCACGCGGATGCAGGCGTCGTAGTGGAACTCGCCTTTGCCGCGGCAGGCGTGGTCGAAGAGCAGCTCGCCGTGGTCGGCCAGCAGGACGACGAGGGTGTCGCCGAGCCTGCCCGTCGCCTCGAGCGCGTCGAGCACCAGGCCGAGCTTGCTGTCGAGGTGGCAGACGTCGGCGAAGTAGTAGTGGCGGACCTCCCGCCAGCGCGGCGGGATGACGCGGCCGCCCTCGCCGCGGCGGTCGAAGCACTGCGGGTGCAGCGGGTCGTCGAGCCACTCGACGGGCGCCGGCGGCGTCAGGCGGGCGACGTCCACGCGGGCCATGTAGCCCTCGGGCGGGCAGAAGGGGCTGTGGGGCTGGACGAAGCTGACGTGGGCGTAGAGCGGCTGGTCGCCGGGCGTGTCGCGCAGGAAGCCGAGCGCGTGGCGCGCGATCCAGGCGGTCTGCGAGACCTGCTCGGGGAAGGGCAGGGTGTAGGCGCCGCCGGTGTTGCCGGGGAAGGCGTCGGTGCGCCAGTCGAAGGACTTGCGGACGGTGCGGATGCGCTCGGCGAGGTTCTCGCGGTCGGGTCCGTAGGCGCTCAGCTCGGGGATGGCGGTGGGCCAGATGGTGGCGAGCGCGGCCTCGAAGTGCTCGGGGTGCGCCTCCCGCACCCAGTCGAGCCACTCGCCGGCGCGCGCGTCCTCGGTGATGTGCTGGACGTCGAAACCGTAGGGCCTGTAGTCGGGATAGACGCCGGCGAAGTGGGGGCGGAAGTGCACCTTGCCGAAGGCGCCGGTCCGCCAGCCCGCCTGCTGGAGGAGTTGCATGTGCGTGGTCAGCGCGGGGTCGAGCTGGTGGCCGTTCTGGAGGACGCCGTGCCCGCGGGTCGTCAGGACCGTGGCCAGGGTCGAGCGGGCCGGCATGCACAGCGGGTTGCTGGTGAAGGCCCTGCTGAAGCTGGTGCCCATGGCCCGCAGGCGGTCGAGGTTGGGCGCCGGCGTGGCCGCGCCGCTTGCGCCCTCGAGCCAGCGCGCGGAGAGCTGGTCCATCATGAACAGCACGACGTCGGGCCGGCTCGCAGGCATGGGGTCTCCTGTGCGGCTGCGGGAGTCTATCGCGGCGTGACCTTGCACGCCACGTCGCGCGTGACGGGCGGGGCGGCGATGCGGAGCGCCTGCCTGGCGGCGCGGGCGGCGTCGCGCTTGATGGGCTCGCCCTTGGCCGTGTCCCACCACTCGACCTGGTAGCTGCCGTCGGCGAGGCCCTGGAGCTCGACGGTCGCGCCCGCGACGGGCTTGGGCTTGAGGCCGTCGCCGAGCTTCCACCACGTGGCGTCGGTGTGCGCGAGCCACAGGTAGGCGCGGTCGCTGCCCTGGAGGCCGATGACGCGCAGCTTCGCGGCCGACGCCGTGGCCCGGGCGGGCCCGAGCCCGGCCGTGGTCCAGGGGACGTCGGCGACGAAGGCGGCCACCGGCTTGTAGTGGTGGTAGAGGTCGCGCTTGTGGATGTCGTCCCAGAACCAGTGCATCACCGTGCCCGACAGCCCGCTGAGCGCCGAGGCCCAGAGCGCGTTGTGCAGGTGCCAGAACTCCTTGTCCTTCTTCAGGTGCTCGGTCTCGCGCCAGTTGTCCTCGAGGACGCCGAACTCGCTGATGAGCGCGGGCTTGCGCGGGGCGTGCTTGCGCAGGAGGGCGGCGCGGTTCATGACGGCGAGGGCCGCGTCGCGGAAGAGCTCCTTGGTCGAGGGCCGCATGTAGAAGTGCTCGTCGGCCATGTCGAGCTTCGGGTGCTGCCAGTACTTCGGCGACGGGTGCCAGTGGCTGACGGCGCGGAGGTGGCGGTAGGGGTCGGTCTGCTCGAGGTAGGTGCCCCAGGCGTCGTAGAGCAGGTGGTTGGGCGGCCCGGGGTTCATCTCGTTCCAGTACTCCCAGGCGGCGACGTGGGTCGAGTAGCCCCAGCGGGCGACGCAGTAGCGCAGGAGCTTCTTCGCGTCGGCGACGGCGCGGGCGTAGGCGGCCGTGTGGGGGTGGCTGACGGGCTCCATGTAGTGGTCGCGGGTGAGGAGGCAGAGCTCGAGGTAGATGCCGTGCTTCTCGGCGGCCTCGACGAGCTGGTCGAGGATGAAGCAGTCGATCTGGTTGTAGACGCCGCGCGGCGGACGGTTCGGGTCGGCCTCCCAGAGCAGCTCGGGGCCGCCTCCCGCCTCCTTGAGCGAGAGATCCCTGATGAGTGCCTTGCCCTTCGTGGCGAGGCGCAGGGCGATGCGCGGCATCCACCAGCCGTTCTTCGGCGTCGTGAACTCCCGCTTGAAGGGCGTCCACTTGCGGCCCGAGACGGGATCGCCTTCGCCGAGCAGGCCCATCTGGACCTCGACGGCTGCGCCCCGCGTCTGCACGGCGCCGCTGAGCACGTACTTCGTCTCCGGACGCGTCGCCACGGGATGGGACGGGTCGATGGTCAGGGTCTTGCCCGGGTCGCCCTCGAGCTGGATGCACAGGCCGCCCAGGCTGTAGCCGTGCCTGCCGGGTGCCTGCGCGATGGGCGGAGTCCACGACCACGAGCGTCCCCAGGCGCTCTTGCGCGCCTCGATCGCCATCCCCCAATCCTCGCAGCACGTCCACACCCGCACGAAGTTCCCGCCGCTCGCCCCGAACCGCGCGAACTGCGCCTCGGCCGTGCACAGCTCCTTGATGAACGCGATGTCCTGACCCACCGCGAAGAAGGGCCGCCCGCTGTCGAGCTCGAAGAAGCGCGGGTCCCGCTGCGACACCCGCAGGAAGCCGCCGCTCTTCGACGCCACGCACTCGAACGCCACGGGCGCCGACTGCGCCGTGCCGGCGTGGTCGGTCAGCTTCGCGACGCACGTGTGCCTGCCGACCTCCATGGGGGCGAAGCGGGCCCGCCACTCGGGCTGGCCGACCGCGTAGAGCCACGCCGCCTTCGTCCTGCCCTTGGGCAGGTCCTTCCGCTCGAAGGGCTGGTACCAGAAGGCCGGCACGACCAGGCGCTTGCCGCTCGGCGCCGTCACCTCGACCCGCAGGTCGATCTCGTCGGGGTCGAAGGGATTCCTCCCCACGGCATCCACCTTGAGCACCACGTCGAGCCGCTCGTATCTCCCCACCTTCGGCGCGCCCAGCTCGACGCCGATGCGTCGCTCGCCAGCGCCCACGTCTGCAATGGCCATGGCCAGGCAAAGCCCCAGGAGCGTCAGGCCCCGTCCCATGCGATGCCTCCTTCTATTTGCACAGGTGCCCGTAGAAGATGCCGACGATCCTTTGATGCAGTTCCTGGGCCTCCGCGGCCGAGAAGCGGCCCGGCCGCGGGCTCACGGGCACTTCCGCAAGCAGGCGCTCGAGATGTCTGACGGCCACGTCTTCGAGGCCGACCTGCTTCCCTGCGTCGAGGATCGTGTGGATCGCGCAGTAGTCGTCGATGCCCTCGCGGATGCCCTCCCACTGGAGGGTCGGCGTCGGCGCGCCGCCCGTGGTCGAAGGGTAGACGATGCAGGCTTCCTTCGCCTCGCGGTGCTGTTCGCCGTCGAAGTCGTCGTGCACGTCGCCCTTGGCCCGCAGGAAGGTCCAGCTCCACACCCCCTCCGCGCCGCTCTTCCAGAACAGGAAGCCCGTGATGAAGCGATTGGCGATCGCGTTGCCGTCCTGGCCCGTGTAGCATCCGCTGCCGTAGAACCAGAGGCGGTCGCCGGCGTCGGCCGTCCGCTTCCGTTGCTCGGCGAGCACGGCGGGGCTGGCGAGCAGGTGGCTGATGGCGTAGCAGCGGACGTCGAGCGCCCTGTCGATCTCGGGCGACACGGGACCGGCGGTCGTGAACGTCGTCAGGCCCAGCTCCTTCATGTAGCCGAGCTGGATGGCCGCCGTCTCCTGCTTCTCCTTCGACCCCGGCTCGGCGATCGTGTGCCACACACACTCGCCGAGCTGCTCGCGCTTCGCCAGCTCGGCGAGGAAGCGGGCGTAGCCCTGGTAGACCTTCTTGAACTCGGGGTCGGTGAGCGGCTTCCCCGGCACGAGCCTCTTCACCCTGCTCTCGAGTCCCTGGAGGCTCATCACCCACGGCCCCCGCAGGCCCGCTTCCTTCGCCATGCGCATGTACTTGACGAACTCGCTGGCGTCGATGGTCAGCTTCCCGTTCTCGTACGTCGCGGTCGAATGGTAGGGCGGATAGCACATCAGCGTGGTGATACCGTGGGCCACGATGTCGGCCAGCTCGGCACGCACCTGGGCGTCGGGGTAGCGCCGCCACCGCGAGCTGTCGCTGTAGAGCCCCCAGTGCACGGCCGTCGGCCGCTTCATCCTGAGCGACCGCACCCGCACCTCGAGGGGGAGGTGCTGCGACCGCCCCTCGGCATCGCGGACGGTCACGGTCGCGCGGTACATGCCGTCGGGCGCGTCCTCGTCCGCGCGGATCGTGAGCCAGATCTGCTTGAGCTGGCCGAGCGCCAGGCCGAACGAGGCGTTGGGCTCGAGCATCTCGGGGATGATGCGGAAGGCCGAGGTCCGCCAGCTCGTCCGCTGGGGCCAGTGGCGCGCGAGGCGCACCTCGACGGGCAGGGTGGCGTCCTTCGTCTTGTGCTTCAGCGGCGAGACCTCGACGCGCAGCCCCCGCACGTCCTCGAAGGCCCAGACGCCGAATGTGGCCGGCTCGTACTCGCCGCGCATCAGTGTCGCCCGGAGCGGGAGACGGAGGTCATCGGGCTGGGGGCGGTGATTGTAGACGATGGCGTCGGCCGCCATCCCCGCGAACGCCACGAAGCCGCGCTGCCCTTCGCGCAGCACGGGGATCGGCGGCGCCGGCGGAGGCGGCACCTCGGCGAACTGCTCGTCGCCGCGCAGCAGGAAGTGGGCGAACTGCACGTCCATCAGCTCGCCGTCGGGCGAGCGTGCGACGACCTTCCACTGGTAGCAGCCGTCGGCAGGCTTCTCGGGTGGCTCCACGACGACGGGCTCGTCGCCGACCTCGCCCAGGTCGCGCTCGAGGGCGACCGCGGCGCCGAGCCGGCCCGGCGTCTCCGGGTTCGCCGTCCGCAGAAGCCGGATCTGCGCCTTCAGCGGGAGATCGGCGCCGATGATATTGCGCTGCACGCTGAGCGCGGGCGGCTGGCCCTCGCGCTTGAGCAGCTCGGCCCGCACCAGGGCCTGCGGCTCGCCGACGAAGATCAGGGTGCGGGTCAGCGTCGTCTGGGTGATCGACTCGGCGAGGACCTTGTGCTTCGCGTCGCGGAGCCGCACGGTGAGCGGACGTCGGCCGAGCGGCTGCTCCGCATCCACCGTCAGCGTGA
This sequence comes from uncultured bacterium, assembly GCA_965603035.1. Classification (GTDB taxonomy): domain Bacteria; phylum Planctomycetota; class PUPC01; order DSUN01; family DSUN01; genus CAZDNN01. The sequence goes on along the minus strand of CBFDBL010000034.1, from coordinate 14,203 downwards.
CCGGCTTGCCCGGCTTTCCGATGACCCGCGGCGGGGCCATGCGGTACCCCCACTCGAGCGTGGCCTCGAGGTACGCGCCCTCGGGCGGCTCGATGTTGAAGCCGAAGGTCAGCTTCACCGGGTCCTTGCCGCGCCAGATCGGCGGGCGCTGGAGCCCCGAGCAGAAGGGCACGAGCAGGCCCTCGGGCTGGGGCGAGACGTAGGCGGGCACGTCGTCGGAGAGCCAGAGGTACGCGTCCTCGAACACGCCGTCGAGCTCTGGCGGACGGTCGGCCCGCATCGACCACACCTTGCCGCGGTGTTCCGCGGGGACCGGCACCTGCACCGTCGCCGTGCGGGCACCGTGCCCCGATGCCTGGCCGACCTGCTTGCCGGCGGGATCGAAGACGGTGATGCGGCAGTTCTCCCTGCCGCCCGCGCCGCGGCCGAGGACGGCGAACCTCGTGGTCGAGTCGGGCACGAAGAAGTGGAGGCGCTCCGCGCGGCCGATGACGTGGAGGGGGAGCCGCTGCGACGTTTCGTAGACGAGCCAGCCGTTGGGCGCGAGCGCCGTGAGCATCGCGGCGTTCGCGCTCGTCGCCAGCTCGACGGTCACGACGCCCCGCTTGGGTGCCTCGAAGCGCAGGACGCCGCTCGCCGGGCCGCCGGCCGTCTCGGGTCGCACGACAAGCTTCGTTGCGGGGTCGTGGGTCGGGTGTGCCAGGATCTCCGCGCCATACCGCCCGATCTGCGCGGCCTCGACACGCAGCGCCATCGGCGCGCCCTTCTCGGGCGCATAGAGCATCACCGTGTGACTGCCCCGAAGCCGCGTCGGCGGCCCCGCCTCGCCGCCAGGTTTCGCCTTCAGCGGCAGGAAGGCCCCCAGGTCGGCGGCGCGGCACAACTGGCTCAGCAACAGCGCGCCAATCCACGCAACGCAGCAAGCCCTGCGAACCATCACCAGACTCCTCAACACATGGAAGCAGACCTGACTCCCTCTCCCCGCGGGAGAGGGCTGGGGTGAGGGGCCTGATCGGTGCAAGCTCCCGCTTCGGCAGCAAGCCCCCATTCGCCCCTCACCCTAACCCTCTCCCGTCGGGAGAGGGAAACCGGTACGGGTGCCTGTCAGCCCTTCGCGCCGAGGCAGAGCACCTGTCCGTCGCGCAGGGTGACGGCGATGCGGCCGGCGGCATCGACGGCGATGCCCCAGCGGACGGGCTCGGCGGGCAGCTTGTGCGCCCAAAGCTCCTGCTTCGTCCCTGGCTTCGTGGCGACGAGATGCCAGGCGCCGGCGCGCCGCTGGCACGAGAGCGCCGCGTTCCTTGCGGTGACCTGCCAGGGCTTCCAGGCGCACTCGCGCGAGAAGACGGGGTTGGCGGGGTCGGAGTAGAGCGGCTGTCCGCTGACGGTGACCTTGTTGCCTGCGAGCCGGAGCTCGCGGCCGCGCGGGGCTTGGGAGCCGACCCACGCGGGCGGCTGGTTGAGGCACGCGCCGGTGAGGAGGTCGAAGGCCGCGGGCGAGACGGCGTTGCCGCCGGCCATCCAGAGCCTGTCGTTGTGGAGCAGGAGGTCGCCCTGGCATCCGACGCCGCGCATCGAGAAGGCGTCGAGGTGGCCGCAGGTGTTGTTCTGCCACTGGACGCGGCCCGTCGTGGCGTCGAGCGCGTAGACGTGGGTGCCGTCGAAGTTGTTGATCCCGCAGGCGAAGTAGGCGACGTCGTCGTCCACGAGCACGCCGCTCGCCACGGGCCACCTCGAGACGAGCTTGCCGTAGACCGGGATCCGCCGCTCGACGGGCGCGGCGCGGAAGCGCCAGAGGCGGCTGCCCGTCGCTCCCTCGAAGCAGTAGACGTAGCCGTCGGCCGAGCCGACGTAGACGCAGTCCTGCGCGATCGTCGGCGGGCTGTGCACCTGGCCGCCCGTGTAGGCCGTCCAGCCGGGCTTGCCCGTCGCGGCGTCGAGGCAGCGCACGACCCCGCAGCCGTCGGCGACGAGCACGCGGCCGCCGGCCATCACGGGGGCGGTGGCCTCCTGCCCGCACGGCGCGGTCCAGAGCTGCGCTACCTGCGCGGCGACGGGGGCCTTGGTGACGGCTATCCGCGCGTTGTTGCCGCGGTAGGTCGGCCAGTCGTTGGGCTCCACGCCCAGAGAGGGTCTGGCGAGCGTGTAGTTGCTGGGGTCGAGGCGGTCGGCCTTGGCGGCCTGGTCGAAGGCGAAGTCGCCGGCCGGGGCGCAGGCGATGGCGGCGAACATCTGGAGGTTGCAGTCGCAGACCCAGGGCATCCAGTAGAGATGGCCGTGGGCCACGACTACGCCGATGTGGCAGGGGGGCCGCATCGGTGAGATCCACTGTGGCTTCCCGGTCGCGAGGTCGAGGCGGACGCTGCCGCCGCTCGCGCGGAAGTAGATGCCGTCGGCGGTGCCGACCGAGCGGGTGCAGGCGCGGCGCGAGACGGGGAATGAGGCGAGCACCTTGCCGGTCATGGGGTCGAGCTTGCGGGTCAGGCCCTGGCTCTTCTGGGGGCCGATCGTGTAGAGGCCGTCGTCGCGCAGGACGATGTGGAGGTCCTTGGCGGGGAACTTCCAGAGGAAGCGGCCGTCGTCGGCGGCGAAGGCCGAGAGCCAGTTGACCTGCGGGCCGACGACGTAGAGCGCGGTGTCGGAGCACTTGAGGAACACGGTGCTCTTCCAGCCGCCGACGTAGCCGTGGCCGGGGCGGTAGGGGCCGATGGCCTGGAAGACGGCGGGGTCCTTGTCGGCCGTGCGCCGCCAGACCTGCTTGCCGGTCTTGGCATCGAGGCAGACGATGTACTTGCCGAAGGCGCAGCAGTAGAGCCGGCCGCGGCGCATGGAGATGCCGCGGCTGTCGATGGGGACGGCCTCCTTGTGATGCCAGAGCACCTTCTTCGTCGTCGGGTCGATGGCGAGGAGGGTGGAGGCGAAGCCCCAGCGGTAGGGGCCCTTGTTGTAGCCGTCGGAGATGCCGCCCCAGGGCCATCCGTGCTGGCGGCGCCGCCACTTCGCGATGCGGTCGGGCTGCTCGGCCTCGCCGACGAGGGCGTAGAGCACGCCGCCGTCGAGCGCCATCCACTTCCAGAACGTGCCGCCCGCCACGTCCTTCGACACGACGATCTCGTCCTTCACGACGCCGGTCTCCGGGTCGAGGAGCTTGCACGACGCGTCGTCGGCGAGGTAGAGCGCGTCGGGCGCGGCGATCATCGTGCTGCGGTCCACCATGAAGCCGGCGGGCAGCTTGCGCTTCCACAGCATCGTGCCGTTGAAGCCGTTGAGGGCGATGAGGGTGTCGAGCCAGGGCTCCTCGCGCTCGTGCCAGGCCACGTTGCCGAAGGCCATGAACACGCGGCCGCCCGCGGCGACGCACATCTGCGGCGCGGGGCCGTAGCGCGGCTCGGCGATGAACTGCGTGAGGAAGGGCGCCCTGGCGAGCTTGTCCTGCGACTGCGAGTTGTTGTCGGGGCCGTGGTAGTGGTGGCTCCAGTCGTCGGTGCCCTTCGGCCAGGGCTTGACGAGCTCCTGGCCGGCCACGAGCGCCTTGCCGCCGGGCCGCAGGACGCGGAGCACCTCGGCGCGCGGGAGAGCGGGCCTGCGCGACGTGTCCACGAAGGCGTCCGCCACGTTGTCCGCGAGATGGATGTGGGCGAGCAGGCCCTCGACGACGAAGACGCGGGTGTTGAGCAGGCCCGCCTCGTTCACCAGCTTCCGCGCCCCATCGACGCGGTCGCGGTTGGCCTGGAGGCAGAGGGTCAGCTCGGAGTGCTTCGCGAGATCGAGGCTGACCTCGGGCGCGCGCTCGCCGACCACGACGCAGATGCCGCGCTTCACGCCCAGCTTGTCGAGCATCTCGCCGGCGTGTGCACTTGCCGCCACGAGCGTCAATACGATGAGCCATCGCCTTGCCATCGCCTTTCCCCCTATTCCGGAACCAGCAGTTCGGCCGGATGGCGTGCCAGGTAGGGCGGCACGTCGTAGAGCTCGATCACGCAGCGCAGGCTGTGGAGCGCGAGGCTCCAGGCCGCGCCGTCGGCGCCCTCGGGCACGACGACCGACACCTGGTCGCGCGCGAGCACCCGCTTGTCCTCGACCACGGCCTTGCCGTCGGCCGTGCGCAGCGCGAGCGTGGTGTGGGGCCATCCGCCGTCGGCGATGCCGACCACGAACGAGCGGGTGCCCTTCGGCACGTAGAAGTAGAGCGGCTGCGTCACCCTGGGCAGCCAGAGTCGCAGGGGCGAACGCCGCGGCCTGCCTGGCTGGTCGCCGCGCCCCGCCCACACCGAGAGCGGCCTCGCCCCGAAGCCCACCTGCGCCGCACGCCAGTACTTCGTGCCAGGGTCGAAGGCCCAGAGCCCGTCCGCGGGGATGGCGACCTCCGCCGTCGCTTCCTTGCCCTTCTCGGCTCTCACGTCGCCTTCGGCCACGGGCTTGCCCTCGCCGGCGCGGCGCAGTGCCCAGTGGCAATCGACCGTGTGCCCCTTGTCGAAGGGCCTGTAGGCCAGGCTCAGCGCCTCGCCCTTCGTGCCGACGAAGTAGTGGGTCCCCGATTCGACGAAGAGCGGCGAGCGCGGGACGTCGGCCCACGCCTTCACGGCCTCGGGGTGGCGCTGGGCCAGCGGCACGAGCTTGTCGGGGAAGTCGCGTCCCTCGATCTCGACGGCCGTCAGGCCCTCGATGCTCTTGAGGTCGGCGGCGAAGTCGCGGGCGACCTCCTCGGCGGTCGGGATGTCGCTGCGTTGCTTCTTCCAGGCCTCGGCCTCGGCGAGGTCGAAGCCCTCGACCTTCTTGAGCGCCTTGAAGCGGGTGGCGAACCAGGTGCTGTAGAGCGTCGGCAGCACGTGGATGAGGCCCGTGTCGGTCAGGCGGTTGGTGTAGACGATGGCCGCGCGGGCGCGGCGGAGGACGTCCTCCTTGGCCGTCACGAGCTTGCCGCCCTCGTTCGAGCGGGCGCTGCGGTCGTAGTCCAGCCACAGTCGGAGCCAGTGGAGGTACATGGCCACGCGGCCGAGTCGGGCTCGGACGTCGGGGTCGCTCTCCCAGTCGCGTGCCTGCTGGAGGTCGCGCAGCGCGAGGACGAGGCCGCGGCGCGAGAAGCGCTCGCCCGAGGCCCAGCGGTCGTAGAGCCGCCGCATGGGCTGCGAGGCCTTGCCGAAGGCGCGGGTGCAGAAGTCGTTGGCCAGCGCGTCGGCGCTCAGGCTCGGCTGCCACATCAGTTTCGCGCCGACCCAGTAGCCGAGCCCGTTCGGCCCCCAGTTGCAGCTCGACTCGGCGTCGTAGGTGCTCAGCCCGAGGGCGTGGTAGTGGCGGACGCCCTCGGCAAGCTGGTAGACCCGCGAGCCCTTCGGCGCGCCAGGCATATCCCAGTCCCACGGGTAGACGCTGAAGTAGTCGTAGACGCCGAGCTTCGCCCCCAGCTTGCGGAAGGCCGTGACCTGCTCGTCGAAGCTCAGCTTCGTGTAGCGGAAGCCCGTGGTCACCTGGATGTAGACGCCAGGCTCGATGCGGAACTTCGGCGGCTCGCTGTGGAAGGCATAGGCGTAGAGGCCGACCCACTTGTCGGGGAACTCCTTGCGAACGGCCTTGGCGACGACGTTGGCGAGATGGAAGACGCCGTCGCTGTGGCCGCCGAGCTTCCTGCACGCCGCGCACTCGCAGTAGCCCCGCCCGTCGTTCGGCTCGACCGAGCACATCAGCCGCTTCGGGTCCTTGCGGAAGGCGGCGAGCACCCGCTCGATGACGCGCTGCTGGACCTCGCGGTTCGTGCAGCAGAGCTGCTTGGCCTGGCGCTTGCCGTCCACGAGCGCGAACCACTCGGGGTGCTTGTCGAACTCGCGGCGGGGCACGTAGCGCTCGTAGGCGTGGCCGCAGTCGGTCTTGAAGTGGCCGAGCTGGCGGTTGTGGCGGTACCAGGCCGTGTGGTCCTCGACGAGCTTCTTCGTGCGGTGTCCCCAGCCGTACCAGATGCGGCGGTAGTCGAAGGCCGGCTTGAGCCGCAGGGCGAGCTTGACCGAGAGGCTGGGCTGCTTGGGGATGACGGTCCACACGGGGTCGGGGAAGAACCAGCGGCAGCCGACGCGGTCGAGGAAGGTGTAGACGGCGTGCTGGAGGCCCAGCTCGGTGTTCGCCAGCAGCCAGAGCCACCTGCGCTCGATGGCCACCACGAACCCCTCGGGCCCCAGCTCGGCGACCCGCAGCCTCCGCGACGCCGACGGGTACTCCGTCGAGAGGCCCAGGATGATCCTGCTGCTTTCCCCGGGTGCGACGGACGCCTCGATGGGCAGCGTCGCTCCCGTCATCTCCAGGAGCCACCGGCGCAGCTCCTTGGCGAGCGCCAGGCGTTGCTCCGTCTCCTGGGTCGCCACGATCGAGCAGCGCGGCTGGCCGTCGGAGGTGATGACGAACGGCGCGGCCTCGTCCTCGGGGTGGCCGGGCACAAGCAGCGACGCGGCGAGCAGGAGCGCGGTCACCGGGGGCTCCCCCTCCTGGCCTCGGCGATGAGGGTCTCGACGCAGGCGACGGCATTGGCGACGGGCACCTCGGGGCGGATGGGCTTGGTGGTCGTCATGATATAGCCGCCGCCCTTGCCCAGGACCTGGCGCGCCTGGCGGATCTCCTCGCGGACCTGCTCGGGCGTGCCGAAGGGCAGTGTGACCTGGGTGCCGACGCCGCCCTCGAAGGTCAGGTGCCTGCCGTAGTCGCGCTTGAGCCTCGGCAGGTCGTTGGCCTCGGGCTGCGCGGGGTTGAAGATCTGGAGGCCCATGTCGATCATCTCGCCGAGGATCTCGGAGTTGTCGCCGCAGGAGTGGATGCTGACGATCTTGCCGGCGTCGCGGGCCTTGCCGTACATCTTCGCCAGCCGCGGCTTGAGGTAGGTGCGCCAGTGGGTGAGCCCCATGAGCGTGCCCTTCTGCCCGCCGAAGTCGTCGCCGAAGCGCACCGACTCGAAGGGCAGGTGCAGGATCTTGTCCATCCCCTCCAGGTGCAGCTCCATGAGCCGCTCGAAGAGCGCGTGGCAGAAGGCCGGCTCGAGCGCCATGTCCATCAGGATGTTCTCCATCCCGCGGAGCGCCCACGCGCGCTCGAAGAAGGTCAGGCCGAAGTTGAAGTAGCGGAACCTGTCGGCGTGCGCGTCGCACCAGGCCGCGATGCCGGGCACGGCGGCGTCGGGGATCAGGTCGGGGAACTCGTAGCCCGCGAGCGACGGCTCCTTGAGGGTCGGCTCGACCATCGCGAAGATGGTGCCCTGCACCCAGAGGGTGCCGAAGCGGTCGCGGAACTGGTCGTTCGGCAGCGTCTCATTGCCTTTCCAGTCGGCGCCGTGCCCGGCGAGGAAGGTCTCGTGCGCGGGGAAGTGCTCGCGTCCGCCGTAGTGTGCGTCGAGCTTCTCCCAGATCTCGGCGTGGATGCCAAGCTGGTAGGGGAGGATGTCGGTCTCGTGGTGGTTGACGGCCTCGAGCACGATCTCACGTGGCGTCATGGCTGCTCTCCCGTTCCGCCGGCGCCCTCGCCCGCGAGTAGTGTAGCGAAGCCCGGCCGAGCCGGCAACCGGATTCCGAGCGTTTTGCGGCGCGCCGCACCGGGCGCTATACTGTGCCCCGCCCATCCCGGAAGGAGCGTTCCGTGAAGCGAGCGTGGATGGCCGCCATCGCCTGTACTGTGCTGACAGGCTGCCAGTGGCCCGAGTCGCGCGAGGTCGTCGTGCCGGACGTCCGCCATGCGGTGGACATCGGCGGGCCGGGCGACGAGAAGTTCCTCGGCGAGGGCTTCCACAACGAGCTGCGGTTCAGGATGGCCTTCCACCTGGCAGGAGATCGCGATGGCTGACGTGCCGAGCTTCCTGAAAGGCTGCGAGCAGCTCTACGATGAGGACCCGCGCGCCGCCTGCCTCCAGTGGTTCCGCGACGCGAAGTACGGGCTCTTCCTCCACTATGGGCTCTACTCGCTGCTCGGGCGCCACGAGTGGGTGCAGTTCCGCGAGAAGATCCCCGTCGCCGAGTATGCGAAGCTCAAGGATCAGTTCACCGCCGACGGCTTCGACGCCGACGCCATCGCGGCCCTGGCCGTCGATGCGGGGATGAAGTACGTGAACATCACGACGCGCCACCACGACAGCTTCTCGCTGTTCGAGACCGCGTCGTGGGACTTCCATAGCGTCGATGCGCCCTGCGGCCGCGACCTGGTGGGCGAGCTGGCCGCCGCCTGCGACCGACGGGGCCTCGGCTTCTGCTGCTACTACTCCCACGGCCGCGACTGGAAGCACCCCCACGCCCCCAACAACGATGAGTGGGGCGGCAGCGCCCGGCCGAAGTACGACCCGTCCGAGCCCGCCTACGCCACCGGCGACGACCACGACCTCGACCTCTACCTCGAGTTCATGCGCGACCAGATCACCGAGCTGCTGACCCGCTACGACGCGCCCATCGCCGCCATCTGGCTCGACGGCATCGCCGTCCCGCTCAGCGGCGACCGCTCGCTCTTCCGCTGCCAGGAGCTCTACGACCACATCCACAGCCTCTGCCCCCACGTGCTCGTGAGCTACAAGCAGAGCCTGCTCGGCACAGAGGACTTCCTGGCGCCCGAGCACAAGGCCGTGGACAGCGGCGGGCGGCCCGGCGAGATCTGCACGACCCTGTGCCCTCGCTCCTGGGGCTACCTCGAGGAGGGCAAGGGCAAGCACCGCTCCGCCGACGACGTGTGGGAGACACTCCGCACCGCCCGAAGCCAGGGCTGGAACCTGCTGCTCAACACCGGCCCCCTGCCCGACGGCTCCCTCGACCCCGAGGACACCGACGTGCTCCGCCGCGTCGGCGAGCGGCTGCGAAGCGAAGGCTTCCCGGGCGAGTAGCTCGCCCTCTGGCATCAGAGCAGAGCCCTCCCCGAACAGGAGACCCACCGTGGCAAGGCCCACCCGCCGACTGACGCCAGTCCCGCTGGCCGACGTGACCATCGACGACGCCTTCTGGGCGCCCCGCGTCGAGACCAACCGCCGCGTCACCGTGCCCCACGAGCACAAGCAGTGCCTCCAGACCGGCCGCATCGACGCCTTCAGGCTACAGTGGAAGCAGGGCGACCCCGACCCGCCCCACATCTTCTGGGACTCCGACCTGGCGAAGTGGATCGAGGCCGCCAGCTACTGCCTCGCCACCCGCCGCAGCCGCAAGGTCCAGCGCCTGCTCGACGAGACGATCGACCTCGTCGTCGCCGCGCAGCAGCCCGACGGCTACCTCAACGTCCACTACACCGTCGTCGAGCCCGACAAGCGCTGGAGCAACCTCCGCGACTGCCACGAGCTCTACTGCGCCGGCCACCTCATCGAGGCCGCCGTCGCCCATCACGAGGCCACAGGCGACACCCGCCTGCTCGACGCCCTGTGCCGCTACGCCGACACCATCGACTCGGTCTTCGGCCCGCAGCGGGGCAAGAGGCGCGGCTACCCCGGCCACGAGGAGATCGAGCTGGCGCTCGTCAAGCTCTACCGCGCGACCGGCAACGAGCGGTACCTGCGGCTCAGCCGATTCTTCATCGACGCGCGCGGCACCCAGCCCCACTACTACGACCAGGAGGCCAAGGCCCGCGGCGACGAGCCCCAGCGCTACTGGGCACGGGCCTACGACTACAACCAGTCGCACAAGCCGGTCCGCGAGCAGGACGAGGCCGTCGGCCACTCGGTGCGGGCCATGTACCTCTACAGCGGCATGGCCGACGTCGCCGCCGAGACGGGCGATGCCGAGCTGCTCGCCGCGTGCAAGCGGCTCTGGGAGAGCACGACGCTGCGCAAGATGTACGTGACGGGCGGCGTCGGCTCCTCCGGGCACGGCGAGCGGTTCACGCGCGACTACGACCTGCCGAACGCCACGGCCTACGCCGAGACGTGCGCGGCCATCGGCCTCGTCTTCTTCGCCCACCGCATGCTCGGGATCGAGGCCGACGGCCGCTACGCCGACGCCCTGGAGCGCGCGCTCTACAACGGCGCCCTCTCGGGCGTGAGCCTCGACGGCAAGCACTTCTTCTACACCAACCCGCTCGCCTCGGCCGGCGCGCACCACCGCCGCGTCTGGTTCGGCTGCGCCTGCTGCCCGCCCAACATCGCGCGGCTGCTCGCCTCGCTCGGCGGCTACGTCTATGCGGTCGCGAGGAGAGCCCTCTACGTCCACCTCTACATCGGCGGCTCCGCCGAGGCCGAGGTCGCGGGGCAGCGCGTCACGCTGACACAGGCCACGGACTATCCGTATGCCGGCGACGTGGCGCTGACCCTCGCCCTGAAGGCCCCCGCCGCCTTCGACCTGATGCTCCGCGTGCCCGGCTGGTGCCGCAGGCACAGCGTCAAGCTCAACGGCAGGCCGCTCGAGGCGCAGGTGACGAAGGGCTATGCGCGGCTGCGCCGCGAGTGGCGGGACGGCGACCGCGTCGAGCTGTCGCTCGCCATGCCCGTCGAGCGGGTCGCCGCGCACCCGAGCCTCGCCGAGGACGCCGGCAGGGTCGCCCTCCAGCGCGGCCCCGTCGTCTACTGCCTCGAGCAGTGCGACCACCGCGCCCCGGTCCGCTCGATCCTGTTGCCCGACAAGGCGAAGCTGGCCGCCCGCTTCGACAAGAAGCTCTTCGGCGGGACGGTCGTCGTCGAGGGCCAGGGCCTCGCCCCCGCGACCGCGGGCTGGAAGGGCAGCCTCTACCGACCTGCCGCGGACCAGCAGATGCGCCAGGTGCGCCTCAAGGCGATCCCCTACTGCCTCTGGGACAACCGCGACCCCGGCCCCATGACCGTCTGGCTCCCGCGCCGCTGAGCCTCGATGAAGAGGTACCCGAACCCAGGGAGGGCTGGCGATGACCGGTAAGCTCTGTCGGCACGTGATGGGACTTGTGCCCGTCCTGGCGGTCTGTGCATCCGCAAGCAGGGCCGCCGAGGGCCCCGACCGGCGAGCGCAGGAGGCCGCGGCGCTCCTCGAGCGCCTGCCTGTCGAGCGGTGGTCGGCCCCCGAGGACTGCAAGCGCCTGTGCCGGCTGTGGGGCCTCGCCGACCGTCCCGTTCACGAGCAGCTCGGCCGGCAGGCTCTGCGGTCAGCCAGCGGGCGCTTCGTGCTCATCGCGGACGTGGGTATCTACGACGGACCAGGCCTGGTCTCGACACCCGCCTCGAACTTGTGGCTGGTCAGCGACCGCGGCCAGGTCCTCTGGCGGAAGGCGCTGACCACGGTGGGGGTCCCGCGCGTCGCGGACACGGGGACGGTGGCCCTGTGTGTGCCCGAGCAGTACCTGCGGCGGTTCCGGATCGTGCTGCTCGGCCGCGCGGGACGCCCGCTGTGCACCCTCGCCGATTCGCCGCTGGTCGGGTGGCACGGGTTCAGCAGCGACGGTGCCCGCTACTACTTCGCGCGGCGCCCATGGCCCTTCGACCGCGACATGCCCGACCTCTCGTGCGTGGACCTCGCCGGCAACGTCCTGTGGCGAAGGGCGATCCAGAACCTCCCCGGCAACGCGTACGCGGTCATACGCCCGACGCCCGCCGGCCCGCGCCTGGTCCGGCTTCACCACGCCCACGTGTTCCCCATGGTCAAGGGGCTGGTCGTAACCGACGACGGAGGGAGGCTGGCCCTGCTGGGAGCGACCGGTCCGCGCCTGCGGCTCAGCGTCGAGGGCGGGCGGCTGCGGGTCCGTGACCGGCGTGGGAGCGTCGCCTTCGCACTGCCTGCGGGCGCCGCCGCGGGTCAGCCGCCCGAGGGCGCGAATGTCTCGCCGTGGCGCGGCCCCGCGCGGGGCCTGCGAAGTCGCCTCGTCATCGAGCGGCCGCGCTACAAGCAGGGCGAGGCCATCTGGGCACGCGTCGAGCTGAGCAATGCGGGCGACGAGCCCGCGCCGTGCCTCCTGGAGCCCCTGTCGCGCGACTACTGGTCGGGGACGACGCGCTACGTGGTCTTCGGGCCGGACGGCGTCCCCGCGCGAGCGCTGGGCCGCCGACTCCGCGTCGCGCGTCGTGAGGGGCGCTGGTCGCCCGTGGAGCTGCCCCCCGGCCACACGGTCGTGCTCGTGCCCGATCGGCTCGACCTCCGCTTCTACATGCGGCCACCCGGCGCGTACCACGTCCACTGGCCCGCGACCTGGGACGGCGCCCAGGCCGCCCCGCCTGCGACGGCCACCGCGACCGTGACGGTGACGCCCGCGCCCGGCGGCGGCCCCGATGGCGACCTGGTGGGCCGCCTGCTGCGGACAGTGCCCGCGGGGTGGTCGGTGAAGGCCCTGCGGCTGCTGGCGGACGACATCCAGCCCATGGGCTGGCTGCCCGGCAGAGGCTCGGTGGTGAGCGTGTGGCACTTCCGCAATCCCGGGTGCAGCGGACCCGAGACCGGCGCCACGGTGTGGGTGCTCCCCAACGCCGCCAGGCCCAAGGCGAAGGCTGAGCCCGACGGGGAGCCGCTGCTGGGTAGAGCCCTGGACGCCGACTACCTGGGCGAGAGCCCCATCGGGCACGTCTACCTGGGGCTGTGGAAGGGCTGCGGCGGGCGCTGGCGCCACGCGGCGCACGATATCGGCGTCGCGCTCGACGTGGCCAACCCCCCGCCGCGCCGAGCAGGCCCGGACTGGGGACGGATGCTCTGCCGCGTGCTCGACGCCGCGCGAGCCCGAGCGGACGAGATCCCTGCGTGCCGCGCCTTCTGGGAGCACGCCTCGTTCAATCCATGGAAGGAGAACGAGCTCGCGGCCATCCGCTACTGGGCCAACCTCATGCGCGCAGGGGACGACGGCCCGACCGTGCCCCGCAACCCCCTGCGCCCGAGCTACCGCGTCGAGCTGTCCGTGCGGGAAGCGGGCGGGAAGCCGTTCTCGCCCGCGCACACGGTGTTGCGGGGTCACGAGGCCGACCTCGTGGGACGCGCGCTCAAGCGTCTGCGGCTCGAGGTCCACTACCTGGTGGAGACCCGCGACGAGCGGTTCCGCGAGGCCCTGCTCGGCATCATTCGTCGGGAGCTTCGCAAGGCGGCCGCGAAGCCGTGAGGGGAGGCCTAGAAGTCGATGCCCCGCCGGGCCTGGACGCCCGCTGCATGGTAGTGCTTCACCGCGCGCATCTCGGTCACGAGGTCGGCGCGGGCGAGGACGCTGGGGGCGGCGTCGCGGCCCGTGAGGACCAGCTCGACGGGCTCGGGCCTCGCCTCGATGAGCGCCAGCAGCTCGTCGACGGGAAAGAGCCCGAGATGGGCTGCTACGTTCACCTCGTCCAGCACTACCACAGCGTAGTCGCCCGAGAACACAGCGTCCTTGGCCTCGCGCAACCCGCTGCGGGCGGCCTCGACGTCCTCCGCCGTCGGCTCGCCCCGGATGAAGCGCCCGGTGCCGTACTGCCTGACCGCGATGAGGTCGCCGAATCGCTCCAGCGCATCGAGCTCGCTGCTGTGTCGCCCCTTGAGGAACTGCGCGATGAACACCCGCAGACCCGCCCCCGCCGCCCGCAGCGCCAGGCCCAGCGCCGCCGTCGTCTTCCCCTTCCCGTCGCCCGTGTAGACCTGGACGCAGCCGCGGTCCCAGGCCGGTCTCGTGGATGGGGTCCGAGAAGCCATGCTCGCCTGCATCTCCAGCGTGCCGGAGCCGTTCGCCCGTGCCCTTATAGAGCGTGCGTCCCGTGCTGTCAACTACTGACCTCTGCATAACGAATGCAAAGCGCCGCCACCTGTCCCGAGGCCCGCCTGTCGTGGCCCGCAGCCGCCGAGGGCGATGGCGCAAGGGGTCTGCGGCAGTCAGCGCCGAGGCCCGGACCGGCACAGGAGGACGTGACAGCCCCCTTTCACCAGCCTCGCCAGGGCGCAGCAGGACCGTCACCTCGCGAAACGCCTACGCCGTCAGTGAGCTTACGGGCTCCGGGATTCGCAGTGCGCGCCTGGCCGGTGTCATTTTTCCGACCAGTGCGACCGGTGTGCGACCGGCCGTGCAGTAAGCAGTTTGCCCCTGGCTAATACTGTACATTTCGCTTAGGCAGTGTCGCACCAGCCACTGCAACAAGCTCGCCCCTGAGCAGCCGCGGCGGGCTCGGCCCGAAGCCGCTGGCCACCTGGCCCTGTCAGCCCAAGAGGCTGGTGACGGGGGCACCTTCCCCCTCCCCCAAGACTAGTGAGGCCGCCGCCGGTTGCTTCGCCCGGCGTTCTGTGAAGGCGATGCCGGCCAAAGGTGGACCTGCACCTGCGGCTGGCTGAAGCCCTTCGCCTCCCGTGCCGTGGCGGGACGGTCC
>CBFDBL010000033.1:0-20041 GCA_965603035.1 uncultured bacterium | reverse complement strand
CGCACAGCGCCACGACGTTGCCCGTCGCAGGATAGGTGAAGGCCGGCACCACGACCTCGTCGCCAGGCCCCACGCCCAGCGCCAGGAGCGCCAGGTGCAGCGCCGCGGTGCCCGACGAGCACGCCACCGCGTGCACCGCCCCCACCCGCGCCGCCACCCCCGCCTCCAGCGCCGCCACCCGCTCGCCCTGCACCAGCATGCCCGAGCGGAACACCTCCCGGATCGCCTCCAGCTCCGCTTCGCCCACGTCGGGCACCGTGAGCCGGAGTCTCGCGGCAGGCTGCTCCCCCGCGTTCGCGTGTGGGTCTCGCGGGCCCATCGCTATCCGCCCGTGTCTTCCATCCGCTCGCGGTACCACGCCGCCGTGCGCCGCAGGCCCTCCTCGAGGTGCACCCCGGGCTCGTAGCCGAGCACGCGGCGGGCCTTGTCGATGTTCGGGATCCGCAGCTCCACGTCCACGTAGGTCCTCGGCACGAACACGATGGGCGAGTGGGACCCGCACACCCGCACGGCGGCCAGCGCCAGGCCGTAGACCGTCACCGTGCCCTTGGGGTTGCCGACGTTGAAGCACTGGCCGACGGCCTCGGGCCGCTCCAGGCACAGCGTGAGGGCCTCGACGATGTCGTCGATGTAGCACCACGAACGGATCTGATCGCCGTCGCCGTGGACCTCGAGCGGCAGGCCGCGCAGTGCGCGGGTGATGAACACGTGGATGGCGCCCTCGCCCACCTGGCCCGGCCCGTAGACGTTGAAGGGGCGGACGGTGACCGTCGGCAGGCCGCGCTCCCTGTGGTAGGCGTGGCAGAGGTGCTCGCCGGCGAGCTTCGAGACGGCGTAGGTCCACCGCGCCTCGCCCACGGCGCCCATGTGGGTCAGGTCGTCCTCGCCCGACTTGTAGGTGTGGGTGCCGAAGACCTCGCTGGTCGAGAAGTTGACGAACCGCTCGCAGCGGTCGAGCCGCGCCGCCGCCTCGAGCGCGTTCGCCGTGCCCAGCATGTTCGTCTTCATGGTCGCCACGGCGTTGTCGATCACCGTATCGACGCCCGCGATGGCCGCGGCGTGAACGAACACGTCGTGCCCCGCCGCGGCCCGGCACAGCGCCTCGCCGTCGAGCACGTCGCCGCGCACGACCCTCACGTGCGGGTGGCCGTCGAGGCGGGTGCCCGACAGCGCGTCGCGGCGGAAGCTGTCGAACACCGTCACGTGATTCGCATCGACCAGCCGATCGAGCAGGTGCGTGGCGATGAACCCCGCGCCGCCCGTCGCGAAGATCCGCTTGCCCTCGATGGCCATGAGCCGCGTCCCTCGGGAGTGCGGCAACCATTATAGGCGGGACGGCGCGCGCCTGTCAATCGCCGCGCCCGCGCCCACGGCGCGAGGCCGGCCCGAGCCGGAAGCCACGATCCCACACTTGGCCAAGTGTGGGATCGTGCGCCATGGGCGGCGCCCCTTCCGCGGCACGCGGCCAGCGTTCTTCGGAGGGCGTAAGCTATTTCGGGACAGCGCGTTACGGCGATGGCGCGACGCGCTTCCAGGCGAGGACGTTGTGCTGGGGGAGGAGGGGCCTGGCGAGGGCGCCGACCGCGCGGAGGAGGGCGCCCCGGAGGCCGGGGCGGGGGATGAAGGGCCAGATGGCGCACCGGTGGTCGAAGGCGGCGCGGGTCAGGCGGCTGAGCTCGAAGCTCGACAGCAGGCGCTTGCCGCGGTAGGGGCGGCCGAGGCGCCAGCGCACGTAGGGCTCCTGCCAGCGCCGCGGCAGCCAGCCGACGCCCCACAGCCCGACGTGCGGCTCGCGGGTCAGCAGCGAGAAGCGGTTGGGCGAGTTGAAGAACAAGCAGGCGCCGGGCGCCATGACCCGCCGCGCTTCGGCGAGGAAGAGCGGCTGGTCGGGCATGTGCTCGACGACGTCGGTGGCGTTGAGCAGCGCGAACGCCTCGTCGGCGAAGGGCAGCTCGATGGCGGAGCCGCACACGAGCGCCACGTTGTCGTAGCCCGCCTCGAGCAGGCGCTTGCGGGCGATGAGCAGGTCGGTGAGCAGGATGTCGAGGCCGACGGCCAGGCGCATGCGGGGGGCGAGGGCAAACAGCGCGCTGCCCATCCCGCAGCCCAGGTCGAGCGCGACGGCGCCGGTCGGCACCGCGCGGCCGGCGGCGCGGGCGGCGTCGGTGATCTCGGCCCAGCGCCGCTCGCCGCGCGCGGGTGCCGTCTGCTCGTGTCGCTCCCAGCGCTGGCCGAGCGCGCTGGGATCCCTGTCGTGGTAGAGGGCCCAGAGCTCGCGATAAGTGCTGGTGTCCCAGGCATCTATGACCCTGAGGCAGGTGTCGCCGTGGCGTGGCCGGTCGGGCGGGTCGGGCCGGAAGTCGGGGATGCCGTGGATGATCGCGTAGTCGCGGTCACACGCCTCGCAGCGGAGCGCGCCGGGCCTGTCGGCGAGCTCGCCGCGGCACGCAGGACACCGCAGAAGGTCGAGGAAATCCATGTCCATGTCTTGTCGATAGTTAGGGCACACCGGCGCCGGCTGTCCTGCCCCGCGCGGGGCGGAAGCGGACGCCATGAGCGTACGCGCGCCGCGCGCGGATGTCAAGTTTCGGCGCGCCAAAGGGTTGCGAAACGCCTGCCGCCATGCTATCCTTCTATGCGGCTCAGGCCACCGACCCTGGCTGGCGCGCTGTGTGGGTCGGTCCCCGTTCGTTCCGCTGACCAGCGACTTCCCCGTACGACTCCTTCCCTGCGGAGACGGCCATGGCTGATCCGGTGAGTCCAGCGGCGGCGGCTCCTGCGCCGGCGGCCCCCTCGCGCAGGGCGCTGGTCCTGGCACTGGCGGCGATCGTGGTCGTGACGTGCCTCGCCAGGGTCCCGACGGCGCGGGTGCCGCTCGATCAGGACTGCGCGGTCTATGCCTACGTGGCCCAGCGCTGGGCCGCCGGCGGGCTGCCGTACCGCGACGTGTGGGACCACAAGCCGCCGCTCGTGTTCCTGGCCTACCGCGCGCTGTTCGCCGTCACGTCGCCGTCGGGCGCCGGGGTGAACGGGACGCTGCGCGCGGCCGCGGCGCTGGTGGACGCGTTGACTGCCGTCGTGCTCTTCTTCCTGGCGAGGCGGCTGTTCGGCTACTGGCAGGGGGTGGCGGCGGGCCTGCTGTGCGGGCTGTTCACGGCGCTGCCGGGCATCCAGTACGAGGCGCTTCAGCCCGAGCGGGTCGTCGTGCTGTGTCTCACGGGGGGCTTCCTGGCGGCGGCGGTCTACGCGGACAAGCGCTGCTACTGGTCGGCCGCGCTCGGCGGCCTGCTCTTCGGCCTGGCGCTGGTGATGAAGCCGATCGCGGCGCCCGCGGGGGTGGTGGTGTGGGCGTGGGTGACGTGGGACGCGTGGCGGCGGGAACGGGGCAAGGCGGTCGCGCGGATCGTGCTGCACTCGGCGCTGCTCGCCGTGGGCGCGGTGCTGCCGTGGCTGCTGTTCCTGGGCTACTTCGCCGCGAGGGGGGCCTTCGAGGAGTTCTGGTTCTGCACCTACACCTACAACGCGCGCTACGCGGCGGACGCCCGGCGGGGCACGCTCGTCGAGAGCGTCGTGCTGCTGGTCAAGACGAAGATGTTCGAGCACTGCCTCTGGTGGGCGCTGGCGGGTGCGGGGGTGGTGGTCGCGCTCGCGCGGCGGTCGCTGCGTCGCGGCGGCCTGCTGGCGCTGGGGTGGCTGCTCGCCGCGTTCCTCGGCGTGTTCCTGCCCGGGCAGTTTGCCTACTACTACTACGTCCCGACCGGCGCGCCGCTGGCGCTGGCGGGGGCGGCGGCGCTCGTCGCGCTCGTCGCGTTCGCGCGCAGCCGCAGGCCGCTGGGGCTGCGCGTGGTGGTCGCCGGGGCAAGCTGCGCCGTGCTGCTCGGGTGCCTGGGGCTGTGCTGGCTGCGGCAGAAGGGCCACCTCCAGCGGCAGGCCAACCCGAAGGAGACGAATGCCGTGGTGGTCGAGATCGCGGAGCACCTGAGGCAGCACACCGAGCCCGGTGACCGACTCTATGTGTGGGGCAGCCGCCCCCAGCTCTACATCCTCTCGGAGCGCGTCGGCGCGTGTCCCTACCTCTACAACTTCCGATACAAGACCGACTTCGAGGACGCGCTCTTCTTCCAGGACGAGCATCGCAAGCGGATCGTGGCCGGGCTCGAGCGGCACAAGCCGCCGTTCATCGTGGCCACCGAGACCGAGAGTCTCGAGGGCTTCCCCGAGCTCGAGCGGCATCTGGCCGAGCGCTACACGTTCGAGCGCGAGTGGGAGGCGACGCCGTACGCGCCGAAGCTCTACCGACGCAAGGACGCGCCGTAGTCGCGGGACGGGGAAGGAAGCCATGAAGGTGGGCCTCGTCCATCGTTTCTTCTGGCGCGGCGGCGCCGTGCCCGCGCTGGTGCGCGAGTGGGCCGACCACCTCGAGGCGGGCGGCCACGAGGTGCTCGTCCTCTCCAGCGACGTCGATGCCGCGGCGAGCACCGAGCGGCGCGCCTACGTGCCCGTGGCGATCCGCCGGGGCAAGCTCTTCGACCGTGCGGGCTTCGCCTTCGCGGCCCGCGTCCGTCGCGCACTCCTCCGGGAGCGGCCCGACGTGGTGCTGTGCACGGACTCGACGGCCTACTTCGGCGTGTGGCTCGCCGGCAGGCGCCTGCGGATCCCGACGATCATGGCCTTCCAGGGCTGGATCTACGCACCCGGCAAGCGCGGCGTCTACCCGCGCACGGTGACGTGGGTCTACAAGCTGGCCGTGCACTTCTGCGCGCGCTGGGCGCCCAGGGTCGGCTGCCTGAGCCAGGACATCTACGACGGCCTGCTCGCCCGCGGCGCGACGCCCGAGCGGCTGTGGCTGGCGCCGAACTGCGTGGACCTCGATGCCTGGCGCAGCGACAAGGCCGGCGCGCACGAGCGGGCCGAGCGCGAGGTCCTCTATGTCGGCGGCTTCCGCGAGGAGAAGGGCATCGACGTCCTGATGGCCGCGATCCCCCTCGTCGCCGAGCGGCTGCCGACTGTCCGCTTCCGCATCGTTGGTGGCGAGGAGCCGGACGACGGACCGTGCCACGCGCTGGCCCGGGAGCGGGAGGTGCTCGAGCGGATCGACTTCGGCGGCCTCGTGCCCCGCGAGGGGCTGGCGGCCGTCTACGCGGCGGCCGACGTGATGGTGAGCCCGTCGCTGGCCGAGGGCCACGCGCTGGCGCCCATGGAGTGCCTGGCCTGCGGCACGCCGGTCGTCGCGAGCGACATCAGCGGGCTGCGCGACACGGTCGAGCACGAGGCCAACGGCCTGCTCGTCCCCGCGCGCGACCCCGAGGCGCTCGCCGACGCGCTCTGTCGCGTGCTCGACGACGCGGCGCTGCTCGACCGCCTGAGCCGGGCGGCGCGGCCCTCGGTCGAGCGCTTCTCGTGGGCCGGCAGGGTCCGCGAGCTCGAGGCGCTCGTGGCGCGGACGCGGGGGGAGGCCGATGGCTGAGAAGGTCACCATGGTCTTCCGCTACGACGACTACCACGCCAGCTTCGGCGAGGAGACGGCCGCGCAGGACGCCATCGAGCGCCGCTTCCTCGCCACCTTCGCCGAGCAGGGAGCTCCCCTCACCCTCGGCGTGGTGCCGAACTACCACGAGCGCCGACCCCTCGACGACGACCCCGCGAAGCTCGACGCGCTCCGCGAGGCCGTCGCCGCCGGCCGCGCCGAGGCCGCGCTCCACGGCCTCACGCACACCTCGCTCACCCCCGAGGGCCAGCGCGACAGCGAGTTCGCCGGCCAGCCGCCCGACGCGCAACGCGAGCGACTGCGCTCGGGCAAAGCCCAGCTCGAGGAGTGGGTGGGGGAGGGCGCGGTCGCGACCTTCATCCCGCCGTGGAACACCTTCGACGACGCCACCCTCGCCGCGCTCGACGCGCTGGGCTTCGTGGCGCTCTCGGCCGCGCTCAGCGAGCGGCCGGTGGACCCGCTCGTCGCCGTGCCGCACACCTGCGGGCTGCGGGGCCTGCGCCCTACGCTGCGGTGGCTTGAGAGCTGTGAGGGCCACGCTTTCGTAGCTTGCATGTTCCACCATTTCAGCTTCACCGACAGCCCCGACCCGCTGGCGCGGGCCTACGGGCAGATCGCGCTGGCGGAGCTGGCGCCGCTGCTCGGCTGGTGCCGCGCCCGGGCGGGCGTCGAGTGCCTCACCATCGGTGAGGCGGCGCGGCGCTATCGCGAGGAGCTGACCGACGGGCGGGTGGCCGAGGCGGCGGAGCGCTGGCATCTGGTCTACCGCTGGCGCCGCACGCCACTGATGGGGCGGCTCATGCGGCGGTGGGCGCCGCGGGCGCTGCCCGAGCCCGGCGGCTGGGCGCGCGGGAATCGATGGCTGAGGCGACTGGCGTGACCCGGGGAACGGCAACAGGGACAGCGACATGGCCGACGGCCTGAGGCAGAAGGCGGTGGGCAGCGCGAAGTGGGGCGTGCTGACGAGCTACTCGCGCCAGGCCATCGGCGCCGTGTCGAGCTACATGCTGGCGCTGCTGCTCGACCCCAAGGACTGGGGGCTGATCACGGCCGCGATGGTGGTCATCACCCTCGTGCGCTCGTGCGGGAACCTGGGGATCAACTACGCTCTCGTCCACTGGCGCGGCGACGTGCGGGAGGCGACGCCGACGGGCCTGACGCTGCTGTGCGGCATCAGCGCGCTCGCCTACGCCGCCGTGCTGGCCGTGGCCCCGTACACCAACGCGTACTTCCGCGCGCCGGCCGTCCCGCTGCTGACCAAGGTGCTCGCCCTGTCGCTGCTGCTCAAGCCGCCGTCGGTGGTGGCCGAGGGGACGCTGCGGCGCGACTTCCACTTGCGCAGCATCTTCCTCATCGAGTTCCTGGCCCAGCTCGTGAGCGCGGCGGCGGCGGTCATCGTCGCGACCCTGCTGCCTCCTGCCCACCGCTACTGGGCGCTCGTGGTCGGCGGGCTGGGCCGCGAGGCGCTGCGCGCCGGCCTGTCGTGGGCGCTGAGCAACGTGAAGATCCGGCTCGGCTTCGACCGCAAGGTGGCCGTCGAGCTCCTGCACTACGGCAAGTTCTTCCTGGCCAGCAGCGTGCTCATGGTGCTCTACCTCAGCGCCGACCGGCTGATCCTCGGGCGCTTCGGCTGCATCCTCGGCCTGGGGCTCTACGGCTTCGCGCTCCACTGGGTGAATCAGCTCGGCGACGTCACGCCGACGATCTTCGGGGGGGTGGCGCTGCCCGTCTACGCCAAGCTCCAGGACGACCCGGAGCGGCTGCGCGCTGCCTACTGCCGCGTGCTGGGCTACGCGGCCATCGTCTCGATGGCGCTCCTGGGCGGCATGGTCCTGGTCGTGCCCGAGGCCGTGCGGCTCGCGCTGCCCGAGCGCTACCATCTCGCCATCCTCAGCTTCCAGATCCTCGGGCTCTACTGGATCGTCCGCGCCCTCGGCAACACGTCGGGCCAGCTCTTCGCCGCCATCGGCAAGCCGAAGTACGACACGGCGCTCAACGCCGTGAACCTGGCGGTGATGGTGGCCACGATGATCCCCCTGGTCGTCCACTACGGGCCGGCCGGCGCCGCTCTCTCGGCGCTGGCGGCCCGCGTCGCGCGGCTGGCGCTCAACGCGGTTTTCTGCGCCCGCGTGCTGCGGTGCTCGGTCGCGCGGCTCGCCGCGAGCGTCATGCCCGCCGTGAAGTCGGCGGCGGCCATGACCTGCGCGCTGCTGGGCGTCAAGACGCTGCTCGCGCGGGCCGGCATGTCCGTGGGCTGGCTGTGGCTCGGCGCGCTGGTCGTCGTGGGCGGGGGCGTCTACGTCGGCGTGCTCTACGTGGCGCACCGCGCGCTCTTCCGCGAGATCGCCGGGCTCATTCGCGAGGCCGCGAGGCCCAGTAAGGTGGCGAGCGATGGCTCGAAGCCGTAGGCGCCTGAGCGGGGTGTCCTGCATGCTGTGCGGGGCGGGCGAGGCGCGGCGCCTGGTCACCAAGCGCGGCTACGACGTCGTGCGCTGCGCGGGGTGCGGGCTCGTCTACGTGTGGCCCCAGCCGACCCGCGAGGAGCTGGCGGCCATCTACTCGGCGGGCGGCTACCACGCGGAGGTGGACGAGGCGGAGCGGCGGCGCTACTTCGCCCGGCGTCTCCGCCAGGTCGAGGAGCTGGCGCCGCGCCGCGGCTGCGTGCTCGACGTGGGCTGCTCGAAGGGCTACTTCCTCGAGGCTGCCCGCGACGAGGGGTGGGAGGCCGTGGGCGTGGACCTCAACCGCAAGGCCGTCGACGAGGCGCGCGCCCGAGGCCTCGAGGTCCACTGCGGCGACCTGTCGGACTTCGATCCCTCGGGCCGCCTCTTCGACGTCGTGACCCTGTTCGACCTCATCGAGCACACGACGGACCCGCAGGCCACGCTGCGCGCCTGCCGGGGCCTGCTGCGGCCGGGCGGGCTGCTGGTCGTCAGCACGCCGAACATCGACGGGCTGGTGCCGCGGGTCACCTACGGGCTCTTCGCGAGGACCCTCGGCGCGTGGGAGCACCCGACCCCGCCGGGCCACCTGGTGCAGTTCTCGCGCCGCACGTTGCAGCAAATGCTTGCGCAGACCGACTTTAGGATCGTCCGGTGGCGCGCCGAGCACATCCCCATGGCCTACAGCGTCGGGAAGCTCGAGAACTCCGTGATGGATGTCCTCGCGGGCCGCCACAGGGCCAGCCCCGTCAGCGCGTCGGGCGGCGAGGCGTCGCAGCCACGACGGCCCCCGCGCCGGGCAGCGCGGCGCGCCGTGCGCCTGCTCGTGCGCGGCGTGGCGTGGTTAGTCATTGGCGGGGTGGGACTTGTGGCGCGCGCCACGGGCTGGGGCGACTCGATGCTGGCCCTTGCCCATCGGCCCCCGTGAGCGCGCGAACCGCGTCGTGGAGACGCAAAACGCGACGCCGCCTGTCCGATGCAGTGGAAGCGCCGCAGGTCCTTTGCCGGGGCCGTCTTACGTCGCGCAGAGGAGCGGCGGCGTCGGGAAAACCTGACACAAGTGTAGCGCGGGCAGCCGCATGGGGAGCGCGAGCACGAAGGGAGTATCGTATCCTGTGCGGTGCCCATTGGTTACGTTCTTGGGGATTTTCCGCCCCGTGAGGGCGGTTGGCACTGAATTTGCGCGCGCGACACGTGATGAAGACGGTGCGCCCAGTGCGCGGCAGTGCCGCGCTGGGCGGAACCCAAGGGTGGTCACCAGGCGCGTGAGGTGCCGGGAGCGGCTGGCGCTGCGTGTTCCCGGCCCCGCGTTGGCCACCCCCACCTGCCCCTGCGGGCAACGGCAGACAGGGACGTCGGCGTTGACCGATCCTCCCGCGAGGACGAGCGACCGACATCGGCGCGCGCGGTGAGTCCGCGCGCCCGCCGTGGCGGCCCGGGCCGCGGGCGGCCCGGCTCGGGCGGCGCGGCAGGAAGGGATGCCCCGCATGAGCACTGACGGCTCGACGCGCTCGGCACGTGCCGACCGCCTCGACGCGCGGGAGCTCGTCCGCGCGGGCATCGTGTGGCCGCTGCTCGTGGCGATGCGGCCGCACCAGTGGACCAAGAACCTGCTGGTGTTGGCCGCGATGGTCTTCGCCCAGCGCTTCGGCGACGCGGGCGCCGTCGCGCGCGCGGCAGCGGCCTTCGTGCTCTTCTGCGCGGCGTCGAGCGCCACGTACCTGTTCAACGACGTGTGCGACGCGGAGAGCGATCGCCAGCATCCGCTCAAGCGTCGGCGTCCCGTGGCCAGCGGCGCGCTGCCCGCCCGGGTGGCCCTGCTGGCGTCCGTGGTGCTGGGCGCGCTGGCCGTGGGCGGCGGGCTGGCGCTGCGGCTGCCGCTCGGCGGCGTGGTGGCGGCCTACCTGGTGCTCCAGCTCTCCTACTCGCTGTTCCTCAAGCACGTGGTGATCGTGGACGTGCTGTGCATTGCGGCGAGCTTCGTGCTGCGGGCCGGGGCGGGTGCGGCGGCGCTGGACGTGGAGTTCTCGAGCTGGCTGATGATCTGCACGGCGCTGCTCGCCCTGTTCCTTGCCCTGGCGAAGCGCCGCCACGAGCTGCTGCTGACCGGCGACCCCCACAACCACCGCCGCAGCCTCGCCGACTACAGCCCCCAGATGCTCGACCAGATGATCGCCGTCGTCACGGCCTCCACCCTCGTGGCCTACTGCATCTACACGGTCTGGCCCGAGACGGTCGCCAAGTTCGGCTCCGACGGCCTGAAGTACACCATCCCCTTCGTGCTCTACGGCATCTTCCGCTACCTCTACATCGTCTACTCGAAGGAGGGGGGCGGCAGCCCGTCGCGGCACCTGCTCACCGACCGGCCTCTGCTGGTCGCCATCTTCCTCTACGCGGTGGTGAGCGCCTGCATCGTGTCGCGGTGGCTGGGGTGAGAGGAGAGGGATCGGCGGTGACGACTCGCGGAGCCAAGAGGTCGCCGGCAGGGCGCGCCGGATGGGTGGCGCTGGCCGTGGCGGTGCCGCTGGGCGTCTACGTGGCGACCCTGACGCCGACGGTACTCGACGGCGACGCGGCCGATTTCGCGCGCCAGTGCCACCGGCTCGGGCTCGCCCACGCGCCGGGCTATCCGCTGGTCGGGATGGTCGGCAAGGTGGTGACGACGTGTGTGTTCTTCGGCGATGCCGGGTGGCGTGCGAACCTGGTGGGAGCGCTGGCCGCGGCGGCGTGCCTGGCGCTGGGCTACGCGCTGGCGCGGCGCTGGGGGGCCCCGCCGGTGGCCGCGGCAGCCGCCATGTGGGTGCTGGCCTTCTCGCCGCTGTTCTGGAGCCAGGCGCTGTTCGTCAATCCCTACATCCTCGGCGTGGCGCTCGCGCTGGGGGAGCTGCTGTTGCTGGCGGCGTGGTCGGAGCGCCGCGGGCTGGGCCTGCTGGCCGCGGCGGCCGCGCTCTACGGCCTCGGCATGGGCTGCCACCCGAGCCTGGCGCTCTACCTGCCCGCGGTGGCCGTCTTCGTGCTCGCCCGGCTCTGGCGCGACGGCTGGCGCCGCATCGCCGTCTCGGCCCTCGTCGGGGTGGGCGCCGCGGCCCTGGGCTGCCTGCCTTGGCTCGGCTACATGGCGTACTACGTGTCGCAGGAGATGGCCTCCGCCGGCCACGGCGTTCAGGAGAGCCTGGGATGGCTGTTCCACCCCGACGAATCGGCGTCGGACTGGCGGGACCTCGCGCTCGGCGTTTTCTCCAAGGGCTACGCGAGGGCCGTGATCAGCCACGGGCTGGCCACCCTGTCGCAGATCTCGGTGGCGGGCCTCGGGCTCGCGCTGGTGGGCGCGTGGGCGCTGTGGCGGCGGAGCCGGCCCACCCTGGCGCTGGTGGCCCTCGGCTACCTGGCGCAGGCGAACTTCGCGTGCACGCTGAAGCACTGGCACGCGTTCGACGTCTACCGCCTTCCCACCTACGCGCTGCTGGCGCTGCTCGTGGCCGTGGGGCTGGCGGCGGTGGTGAGGCGGGTGCGGCGCGCCGGCGCGCGCCTGGCCGTGTGTGGGGCCGCGGTGGCCCTGTCGCTGGGCCCGCCGTACGCCACGCTGGCGGCCATGCCTGGGGCCGACGGCGGGGTGGCCGGGCGCCTGCGGCCGCAGGCGCCGTTCCGCTGGGCCTTCGCTCGGGAGAACCGCGCCGACTGCGCGGCCGCGCTCGAGCGGGCCGCGCCGGGCTCCACGATGCTGACCACGTGGGGCCCCTTCACCACGTGCCGCTTCCTCAGGGACGTCGAGGGGGTGGGGCCGGGGGTGCGGCTGGTCGCCGCCGACCCGTCGGCCGAGGCGCTGGCGGGGCTCGTGGGCGAGGCCGGCCCACGGCCGGAGGCCTACGTGTTCGTCCGCGGCAGGGGCGTGCGGGGCGAGCTCCGCAAGTGGGTGGAGCCGCAACCGACGTTCGTCGGCACACTGCACACGATGTACCGGGTGGCCGCTGGCCCCGGGGCCGAGGCGAGCCTCGCGACGAGCGGCGTGCATCCCCGTCCTTTGGGAGAACCGTAGGATGGCAGACCCTGCACAGGCGGCGACGGACGTCGCAGCCGAGAAGGCCCAGGCCCCGCCGCAGGCGACGGCCTACGAGCGCATCGCCGTCACCGGCGGCGCCGGCTTCCTGGGCATCAACCTCGCGCGCTGCCTCCTCCGCCACGGCCACAAGGTCACCTCCCTCGACATGGCCGACTTTGCCTACCCCGACTGCAAGGACCGGGTGACCGTCGTCACGGGCGACATTCGCGACCGCGCCGCCGTGGACAGGGCGCTCGAGGGCGCCGACTGCGTCGTCCACTGCGCCGCCGCGCTCCCCCTCTACACGCCCGAGGACATCCGCTCGACCGACCTCGACGGCACCCGCAACGTCCTCCAGGCCGCCCTCGACCACGGGATCGAGCGAGTCGTCCACATCTCGTCCACCGCCGTCTACGGCATCCCCGACCACCACCCGCTCTACGAAGACGACAAGATGGACGGCGTGGGCCCCTACGGCGAGGCCAAGGTCGCCGCCGAGGGCGTCTGCCACGAGTTCCGCGAGCGGGGCCTCTGCATCCCCATCATCCGCCCCAAGTCGTTCATCGGCCCCGAGCGCCTCGGCGTGTTCGCCATCTTCTACGAATGGGCCAACGACGGGAAGCACTTCCCCATGATCGGCAACGGGCGCAACCGCTACCAGCTCCTCGACGTCGAGGACCTCTGCGACGCCGTCTACCTGTGCGTCACCCTGCCCGCCGAGACCGTCAACGACGTGTTCAATATCGGCGCCAAGGAGTTCGCCACGATGCGCGAGGACTACCAGGCCGTGCTCGACCGCGCCGGCCACGGCAAGCGCATCATCTGCTTCCCCGCGTGGCCCATGATCTGGACGCTGCGCCTCCTCGAGCTGCTCCACCTCTCGCCGCTGTACAAGTGGGTCTACGAGACCGCCGCCACCGACTCCTTCGTCGCCATCGACAAGGCCGAGCGGGTCCTCGGCTTCACCCCCCGCTTCTCGAACCAGGACGCGCTGGTGCGCAACTTCGAGTGGTACCTCGAGCACCTCGGCGAGTTCGAGAACACCACAGGCGTCTCCCATCGTGTGCCCTGGAAGCAGGGCATCCTCAAGCTCTTCAAAGTCTTCTTCTGAGAGGCGACCATGGCCGACCCGTGCGACAGACCTCAGCCAGCCGCCGAGCCACAGGCCGCGCCCGAGGCCCAGCCCACTGATGCTCTGGTTGCAGGCGCGCTCCTTGTGGTCATGCTCCCTGCGCTCGACGAGGAGCGCACCGTGGGCGACGTGGTCCGGCGGATCCCGACGCATCTCGAGGGGATCGGCCGGGTCGAGGCGCTTGTCGTGGACGACGGCTCGACGGACACGACCGTCGAGGTTGCGCAGCAGGCCGGCGCCCGGGTGGTGAGCCACGGCTGGCGTCGGGGCGTGGGCGCCGCGTTCGCCACAGGGATCGACACGGCGCTCGCCATGGGCGCCGACTACATCCTGAACATGGACGCCGACGGCCAGTTCAGCCCCGAGGACATCCCGGCGCTCCTCGCGCCGTTGCTCGAAGGCCGCGCCGAGTTCGTCACCTGTACTCGCTTCGGCAGGAAGGACTTCGAGCCAGAGATGCCATGGGTGAAGAGGTGGGGCAACCGGATGATGTGCAGGATCATAAACTGGATCATCTGGGGCGGCCGGTTCACCGACGTCTCCTGCGGCTTCCGCGCCTACACCCGCGAGACGGCGCTGCGGCTCAACCTCTTCGGCCAGTTCACCTACACCCAAGAGAGCTTCATCGACCTCGCCGCCAAGGGCGTCCGCATGGTCGAGGTCCCCCTGCAGGTACGCGGCGTGCGCGAGCACGGAGAGAGCAGGGTGGCGTCGGACCTGTGGCGCTACGGCACTCAGGCCCTGCTCATCATCTTGCGGTCGATGCGGGACACCCGACCGCTGAAGTTCTTCGGCGGGCTCTCCGCCTTCCTGCTCTTGATCGGGTTCCTCCTCGGCATGGCCGTCGTCGCGAACTGGGTGATCACAGGGATCTATGTTCCGCTCAGGTCAGTGCTGATCGCAGGCGTGATGTTCGTCACCCTCGCGTTCCTGGTCGGCGTGCTGGCCCTCATCGCCGACATGGTGGGTAGACTAAGGAAGTCCGTAGAGCGCCTGCTTCTGGCGGAGAAGCGCCGGCAGTACGGGGTCCGCAGCAAGCCAGACGGACGCTAGTCGTCGGGTGATCGCTGCGTTCGGTGGTGACGCAAGTTCCACTCGGGGCGGGAGTTGCGCTCTCGGCCCTGGGCCGGCCTGTATGGAGAGGCTCTGATGCGGATCACGCTCGTCAATCCCCCCAATGAGCAGCTCCTGCTCACGAATGTCCCTCGATTTGCCGAGGAGGAGCGAGGCTACAACCCACCGCTGGGCCTCCTGTACCTCGCCGCGGTGCTGGAGCGTGGCCCGGGTAACGAAGTCTTCGTCATTGACGCGCTCGTGGAGGAGCTGACCTACGAAGCGCTGGCGGCGCGCCTGCTGGCGCAGAGGCCGGACGTGGTCGGCGTCAGTACGCTGACGTTCACTCTCCCGGATGTGCTGCATACCGTGAGGGTCGTTCGTGAGGCCGTTCCCGGGGCGATGGTGGTCCTTGGCGGTCCGCATGTGCACCTGTACCCGCGCGAAACGCTCGCTCTCCCGGGTGTAGATGCCGTCCTCACGGGTGAAGCTGAGCACTCGCTTCTGCGGCTCACGCAGGTTGCAGATGACAGATCCAGATGGAGAGAGGTGCCCGGTCTAGTGTGGGAGGATGGCGGAGAGATCGAGCACGGCCCCCCGCCAGAGCCGATCAGCGAGTTGGACGCGCTGCCGTTCCCCGCGCGGCATCTCACGCCCTACGAGCGCTACTCGTCGGTGCTCGCCACCCGGAGCCCGATCACCACGATGTTCACTAGTCGCGGCTGTCCGTATCGCTGTTCGTTCTGCGACCGGCCACACCTCGGCAAGAGGTTCCGCGCCCGATCGGCCGAGAACGTTGTGGGCGAGATGGAGCACTGCCTGGAGATGGGAATCCCGGAGATCCTTGTCTATGACGATACATTCACGGTGAAGCGTCAGCGGGTGCTGGACGTGTGTGCCGGTATCCAGCGACGCGGCCTAGACGTAGCCTGGGACATCCGCGCGAGGGTGGACACCGTGGATGAGGGGATGCTGTCAGCGCTGTGCGCTGCGGGCTGCGAGCGGATCCACTACGGCGTGGAGGCTGGCAGCGACGAGTTGATGAAGGCCATTAGGAAGGGCATCACGGTCGAGCAAGCTCGCAAGGCGTTCTACATTACCAGGAAGGCGGGGATCGCAACCCTTGCCTACTTCATGATCGGCTTGCCTGGTGAGACCGAGGCAGATATTCGCCAGACCGCGCGGTTGGCCTGCGAGCTCGAGCCCGACTACGTGCTCATCAGCATCCTGGTGCCGTACCCGGGCACGGAGATCTACAGGCAGGCGCTCGAGTCGGGGGTCTTCGCGACGGATCACTGGCTCGCGTTCGCGCGCGACCCGAAGGCTGGTTTCCAGCCGCCCTACCTCGAAGGCAATCTGAGTCGCAGTGAGCTTGAAGACCTGTTGATGGAGACCTACAGAGCCTTCTTCCGCCGGCCGCGTTACATCGTCAGGCAGTTGCTCAAGGTGCGGTCTTGGTCCGAGTTGCGCAAGAAGGCCCGGGCGGGCCTCCGCGTGCTCATGGCGTCGAGGAGGCCGGCTGCCCGCTAGGGCGTCCTTGGCCCGGCGACGGGATGTGCTGGAAGGAAGCATGCAGTCATGAGTGGCCGCGCCGCAACCGGAAGCCCCCGCATCTGGCGCGCCCTCGGCTGCTTGCTGTTCGCCGTCGTCCTCTGGCGCGTCGGGCCGGCGCGCTGGTGGGCGCAGGTTGGGAACGCGGACGTGCTGTTCTTCGCAGCGGCATGTGCCATGGCGCTGCCGCTGGCGCTAGCCAAGGGCTGGCGCTGGCAGCGGATCGTGCGCGCCCAGGGCATGGAGCTGACGCTGCGCGAGGCCGTGGGCATCTACAGCGCGGGCATGCTCGCCGGCGCCGTGACGCCGGGGAAGATGGGGGACCTGCTCAAGGTGTCCCTCCTGGTCGAGCGAGGGCTGGGCGCGGGCGCGAGCGTGGCGGCCACACTGATCGATCGCCTGATCGACGTGGCGTTGGTCGTGCTCCTGGCGTTCGGCGGCGTGCTGATGATCCCGGGGCTGCCCCCGAGCGTAGCTCGGGCGCTCGTGGCCGTTGCGGCGCTGGGATCGGTGGGTGTTGCGGTGCTGTTGTGGTCGCCAGGGTGGATCGAGCGGCTGTTGCGCCGCTGGCGGGGGGCGCGGTGGGCGGATCGAGCCGCCGAGGAGTTCGGCACGTTCCGCACGGCGATACGGGCTCTCGGGCCGCGATGGTGGCCTGTCATGGCGATGGGCACTGTGGGCGGCTGGGGGCCGTACTACGCCGCCGCGTGGCTGTGCTCCAGGGCCGTAAGGCTGGACGTCCCGCTCGTGGGCGTCGTCGCCGCGGTCTCGGTGGCCGCCGTGTTGGCGATGGTGCCGGTGACGGTCGCCGGGATCGGCACGCGCGATGGGACGTTCGCCCTGGTGCTCGGAGCGCAGGGCTTCCGAGCCGATGCGGCGGTCGCGATCTCGAGTCTGGTGCTCGCAACGATGGTCGTCAATTGCGCCGTCTTCTTCCTGCTTCAGCGGCTCTGCCTGTCCCGAGGTGTCAAGCGTGTGCCGTGACGGAGAGTCTCGATGACCGACCCGGCCGGAGGCCCCTCCGAAGGACGCGCCACGGCTGCCGATCGGCGGTCCGCAGCGGCGCAGCAGCGCTCCAGGTACGAGCTGCTGGTGCAGTCGCTGCTGGTCGTCGCGGTCGCGGTGGTGCTGCTGTGGCCGCGTGCGCGGGAACGGGACTTCTGGTGGTCGGACGCCTCGCGCCACGGCCTGGACGGTGTGTTCGTCACCGACTTCGTCCGCGACCATGGCTTCCTCGACCCGTACGCCTACACGGTGCGCTATGCGGCGCGCTACCCTGCGCTCGGCGTGGCCTACTACCCGCCGCTGTTCGCGGTGGTCGAGGCCGCGGTCTACTGCGTGGCGGGCTCTGGCTATGGGGCGGCTCGCGCCACGGTCGTTCTCTTCGGGGTGGTGGCTGGGCTGGGCTGCTACGCGCTGGGGCGTCGGGTGCGCGGGGGGTGGTTCGGGCTGGTGGCCGCCCTGGCGTTCCTCACGATGCATGATGTCGTCTACTGGTCCCGCGACGTGATGCTGGAGATGCCCGCGGCCGCGATGGGTGTGCTGGCCATGTTCCTGTGCTACCTGTGGGTCGAGGAGCGCCGGCGCTGGGCCGTGATCGCGTGCGCGGGTTGCCTCGCGGCCGCGCTGCTGACGAAGCAGACGGCGGCCTTCCTGTTTGCCGTGCCTCCGGCCTATGCGGTGGCGCGCGGGCGCTGGCGCCTGCTCCTCGACTGGCGCGCGCTCGTCGCGCTGGGCCTGTGTGTCGGCGTGGCGGCCGCCTACGGAGCCTTCCTCTTGTTCGCCTATCGGCACACGCTCCTGCTGGCGCTCCAGGGGAAGGGCATCGCCGGCGCGCAGCGGAGCTGGGGCCTCGCCCGGCTGGTCTTCGTCCCGGCTCGTCTGCCGGCCGTTGCGTCGGTGGGGTCGGTGTGCCTTGCGGGGATCGGCGTGTTGCTGGGCCTGTGGCGTCGGCGTTGGCGGGAGCTTGCCCTGGTCGGCCTGTGGTTCGCGATGGGGTATGCCTTCGCCACGTATGCCTGTCCGGGCCGCACGCGGTTCATCTTCAACGTGCTGCCCTGCGTGGCCCTGGCCGCGGCGCTGGGGTTGTGGGAGCTGGTGCCTGCCCGCGTGCGCGGGGTGCCCGGGCGCGCGATCCTCGGCGTGGCCTTCGTGCTCTACCAGGGCTGGGTGGGCTGGGGCGTCGATGTGCCGTGGGTCTCGGGTGGGTACGAGCGTGCGGCGGGGATCGTGGTGGAGGCCCCGCTCGGCGAGACGGTGCTCTTCCACGGCTACCACGCCGGTAACTTCGCGTACCACGTCCGGCGGAAGGACCACCGACGCCGAGCGATCATGCTGCGGAGCGACAAGCTCTTTGGCAGAGTCCACCGCCTGAAGGGGCGTGCCGAGCAGTTCGAGCCGACGGTGGCCTCGGCCGCCGAAGTCCAGGCGACCCTGGAGGCCCACGGGGTAGGCTACGTGGTCCTCGAGCCGGGGAACGGCACCGCCGCGTCGCCCGTGCGGCCTCTGCTCGAGGTCGCCGTGGGGCAGAGCCCGTGGAGCCTGCGCGCGCGGGTGCCCGTGTCGAGCCACAGGGCGAAGCCAGGCAACGGGGAGATCCTGGTCTACGAGAACCCACGGGCCGGGCGGGCCAAGGCCGAGACCATTCCGTTCTGGGTGCCGCTGTCGAAGCGCACATACCGTGTGACTTACGCCGAGCTGCGTCAGCAGCACGGCGAGGCAAGGAAGCC
The DNA here is from genome assembly GCA_965603035.1 of uncultured bacterium. GTDB lineage: Bacteria > Planctomycetota > PUPC01 > DSUN01 > DSUN01 > CAZDNN01. The sequence continues at coordinate 1,608 of CBFDBL010000033.1, read as the reverse complement.
TTGAGATTGCAGGGGGCTCCGACTGACGAGCCGCAACACGGCCGTCTAAGGCGGTCGTTCCCGCGGGCCTGCCGGCTCGGATGTCCGCCTCGGGCCACTGAGGAGTGAAGACGTGAGAGTATACCTGACCATTATTGGCCTCATCGTGATCGCGCTGTGGTCACTCCAGCGCCCCTTCGTCGGGGTGCTGGCCATCATGCTCTGCAACGTGCTCCGCGAGACGCTGCGGCAGGAGACGTACGGCGCGTTCTTCCGCTTCCACGGCTTCGAGGTCCTGTTCGCGACCACGATCCTGTCCGTCGTGCTCTTCCACACCGATCGCCTGGGGGAGTTCGTGCCCCGGGACGCCACCGACTGGGGCATGCTCTCGTTCCTGGCGGTGATGGTGATCTCCGGGCTCGTCAACGGCGTGAACATCTGGAGCCACAAGTACATCGACCTGTTCTTCAAGGCGGTGGTGCTCTACTTCCTGCTCTCGCGCCTCGTCGACACGCGGCGCCGGGTGGTCCTCACCGCCCTGGCGCTGGTCGTGGGCACGAGCTACCTCGTCTACCTGGCGTGGTCGAAGTACAGGAGCGGCCTGTATGCCTGGGCTCGCCCGTACCATCATGTTGGCATCCACGACTTTGGCCTGGTGCTCGTCGTCACCCTGCCTCTGCTCGGCTCGCTGCTCGCGTGGCGGGTGTGGCTGCCGGTGCGGCTCGCGCTGTTCGCCCTGATCCCGCTCTACGTGGTCACCACGCTGCGGACCACGTCGCGGTCGGCCATGCTCGGGGTCGGCTTCGGGCTGGCGCTGCTCGCCTGGTACCACCGCCGTCGCTGGTACTGGCTCGTGCCGGCGGTCCCGTTCGTGGCCTACGCCATCGTGCACAACCCCGAGTCGGTCATCCTGCGCCTGACGAGCATCTGGACGCACAAGACCGAGACGGGCGAGGAGGACACCTCGATCGCGTCGCGCTTCGAGCAGATGCGCACGGCGAAGCGGGTGATCAAGGGGAACCCCCTGTTCGGCATCGGCCCCCGCATGTTCTTCGTCCGCTATGCCGATTACCAGTCGGACGAGGACCGAACGAAGCACAAGAAGACCGTGGGCTACACCATGCACTCGGTGCCGCTCCTGATCCTGTGTGAGGAGGGCCTCACCGGGGGAGCGGCGTACGCCCTGCTCTTCTTCGGCGCCATATCGCACGCGTGGGTCGCCATGCGCAGGACGCGGGGCGACCCCGAGATGCACGTGGTGGGCGTCGTCGCGACGGGCAGCATGATGAGCTTCCTGGCCTTCCTCGCCTACGGCCTGGGCCAGCCGTCGATGTGGGTCATGAACATCTACGCGACCGTCGCCCTGGCCGCGGCCGCGCGGCGCACCGCGGAGGCCTACGCCGCGGCGAAGGCCGCCGCCGAGAGGAAGCCAGCCCAAGCCGTCGTGGCCTGGGCGCCGCGCCCGCTGGCGGCCGAGACGGAGATCGTGTTCTCGTAGCGGCGTCCAGGACGGCGCCGACAACGACTCAGGAGGAGTGCCTTCGTGCGATACCTGGTTACGGGCGGGGCGGGATTCATCGGCTCGCACCTCGTCGGCGAGCTGCTCGCACGCGGCGACGAGGTCTATAT
>CBFDBL010000032.1:0-20052 GCA_965603035.1 uncultured bacterium | reverse complement strand
GGCGCCGTCGGGGGAGCCCCGGCGGCCGCGGGCAGCTCGGTCTACTACGCGACCAACCTGGGCGCTCTCGCCGCGGTGGACGCGGCGACCGGCCGCATCCGCTGGGTCCGCCGCTACGGGGCCTACCGCGGCCGGCTCCGCCAGTCGATCATCGAGCGCAGCCGCCGCTGGGCCAGCAACCCCGTGCTCGTGCACCGCGGCACGGTCTACGCGACGCCGCACGACGCCGCCTGGCTGATGGCCGTGAACGCCTCCGACGGCTCGCTGGTCTGGCGGGTGCCGCGCGCCGGCGGCCGCTACCTGGCAGGGGTCGCGGGCGGCCAGGTGTTCGTCGTGGGCAGCGAGGCCGTGGCGCTCGACCAGCGGACGGCGAAGCGGCGGTGGGCCACCGCCGTGCCCGGGACGCTGGCTGGCCGGCCTGCGCTCTGCTCGGACCGGCTCTACATCCCGACCGACGACCGCCTGCTCGTCGCTCGCACCGAGGACGGCGCGCTCTCGGTCGCGCGCGTGTGGGAGGGCGAGGAGCGGCCGGGGAACGTGGTGGTGGCCGCCGGCCGCCTGTTCGTGGCGTCGTGCGACCGTCTCCAGGCCTTCGAGGACTGGGCGGTGACGCGCCGGCGCCTGGCGGCCCGCCGCGAGGCCGACCCCGACCACCCCGCCATCCCACTCGCCCAGGGCACCTACGAGGCCCATCGCGGCCGCCACGCCAAGGCGGTCCCGCTCCTCGACGAGGCGCTCCGCCGCGCCGCGGCCACCCCGCTCGCCGAGGACGTGGCGCGGGCCGCGCGACGCCGCCTGTTCGCCTGCTACCGCGCGCTCGGCGACCCCGCGTCGCTGGCCGAGGCCCTCCGCTGCGCGCCGACCCCGCGCGACGCCGCCGAGACCCTGCTCGCGCAGGCGCGGCTCGCCGAGCGCCAGCGGCGCTGGCCCGACGCCGTCGCCGCGTCGCAAGCCATCGTCGAGCGCCCTCCGACCGTGCGCCTGCGCGCCGCGGGCGGCCTGCGCGTGAGGGGCCGGGCGCTGGCCAGCGCCGAGATCGCCCGCCTCATCCGCCGCCACGGCCGCGAGGCCTACGCGGCCCAGGAGGCCCGCGCGCGCGAGGCCTTCATCGGCGCGGCGACCGCCAGGGAGCTCGAGGACGTCGTCCGCCGCTTCCCCAACAGCGAGGGCGCCGAGCAGGCGCTGCTCAAGCGGCTCGCCATGCCCGACGCCCGGCAGATGGCACACGAGCTGAGCGCGCTCGCACACTCCCTCGCGCCCGACGCCGCCTCCCCCGCCCGGCAGCTCGCGGCACAGACCCTCGAGAAGTGGCGCCGCCAGGCCCTCGCCGCCAACCCGCCGCTCCTGCGCCGATGGCGGGTCCAGACCCGGGTGGCCCATCGCCGCGTCGAGCACTTCGAGGCCCCCGGCCTGCCGCGCGCGCTGCTCTACTTCGCGACGGCGCGCCGCTCCTACACCCGCGCGCTGCCCTTCGACGGCATCGAGTGCCGGGTGCCCGAGACGGGCCAGCTCGTGTGGCAGCGCGAGCTCAGCGAGTGGGATCGCCTGGGCGTCGTGGTGGGCGGGCACCTGGTCGTCGCCACGTTCGACCAGCTCGCCGCGTTCGACCCCGCGAGCGGGGCCTTCCGCTGGGCCTACTCGCTGACCGAGGACGCAGCCCTGACGGCGGCCGACCTGCTGCCGTCGCCGCTGCGCAGCCCCCGGCGCATCGAGGGCCGCCGCATCGTGGCGCTCGCCGCGAGCGAGGGCGCGGTCTTCGCGGCAGCGGCCGGCGGCAAGGTCTACGCGCTGGCGGCAGCCGACGGCGAGCGCCGCTGGGTGCGGGAGCTGGGGCGCGTGGACGACGCCGTGTTCCTGCTCGCCCGGGGGCTCTATCCCCAGGGCGACCGCGTGTGGGTGGTGGCCGAGCACCCGGCAGGGCTCTACGCGCTCGAGCAGCGCGACGGCAGCGGCGGCCCCACGGTGAGCCTCGCCGGCCCCGAGCGGCGGATCACCGACCTGCCGGCCTGCGACGCTGCCAACGGCCGCCTCTACCTGATCCTCGGCGACAGGCTCGTCCAGGCCATCGACCTGCGCGCGGGCCGCGAGCTGTGGAGCACCCCCGTGGACTTCGGCATCAGCCGCGTCCTCCTGGGCCCCGGAGGCAAGCACTGCTACGTGCTGCCCGACAGCTTCGGGCACGACGTCCAGATCGTGTCGCTCGCGCCCGAGACGGGCCAGGTGCGGCGGCGCCGCTCGCTGCACACGGGCTCGCTGGTCGACGCCGCCGTCGCCCCCGGCGTCTTCTACCTGGCCGAGAAGGACACCGACAGCGACCTGGTGATCCGGGCGCTCGACCCCGACGACCTGGGCGAGCGCTGGCGCACGGTGCCGCTGCGGCTGTTCAAGCCCTCGCCGCTGGCGGTGAGCGCGGACTTCGTGGGTGTGACGGGCCGCCACACGGGCGAGGCGGTGGGTGTGCTGGTGAACGCCTCGAGCGGGAAGATCGCGGGGGACGTGAAGCCCCCTGGGGTGACGCAGGTCGCCGCGGCGCTGGTGGGCGACCTGTTCTGCCTGGGTGCGGACCGCGGCATCCACGCCTACGGGCCGCTGGACCGCGAGCGGCTGGACCAGCGGATCGCGGCGCTCGGCGCGCGCCACGCGAGCGGCGACGGCAGCGCGCTCGCCCCGCTCGCGACGGCGCTCTACCAGCGCGGCGACGAGGACCGCGCCGTCGAGCTCCTCACCCACGCCCTCGACGACGAGACCCTGCCCGACGCCCAGTACGCGGCGCTCAAGGACCAGCTCAACTCGCTGCGCGAGGCCCTCGCCGCCCAGCGCCCGCCCGTGCTCGCCGCCCGGCGCTTCGAGACGGCGCCGAAGATCGACGGCGCGATCGACGAGCCCTGGCGGCGCGACCAGGCCGCCTGCCTCAACTCGCCCCGCCACATCGACGAGATCCAGGGCCGGCCCACCGCCGAGAGCCGGTGGAAGTCGCCCAGCGACCTCTCCGCCACCCTCTACTCGGGATGGGACGAGAAGCACTTCTACTTCGCCATCGACGTCAACGACGACATCCACCGCACCTACACCGCCCAGCGCGACACCTGGGTCGGCGACGGCCTCATCATCTCGATCGACTGCGACAACGACGGCGGCTACGGCTACACCTTCACCGGCCGCGACCTCCTGCTCACCCTGGCCCTCACCCGCAAGGACGAGCGCAAGGACGAGCAGGACGAGGACGACAGCCCCAAGGGCGCCTACCGCGTCCGCCGCAAGGACGACAACTCGGGCACGGTCTACGAGTGCGCCATCCCGTGGGCCTACATGAAGATGGCGCCGCCGAAGCCCGGCCAGCGCTTCGGCTTCAACATCACCGTGACCGACGACGACGGCGACCGCGCGGCCAAGGCCGTCTCGTGGACGCCAGGGATGATACTCGACCGCGAGCGTGCCCTCATGATCCGGGGCTTCACCCCCGCCTGGTTCGGCGACGTGCGTCTCGAGGACGCCGGCGCCCCGCCGAGCCTGCTCAAGCCGCCCGCGGTCCGCCAGCCCGACGACACGCGGGAGCGGAAGTGATCCCGAGACCCAGAGCGCATCGGATCCGAAGGAGCCTGTCACTGATGCGACGAGCCAGTGCTGCCGCCACGTGGGTGTGCCTGCTGACCGCGCTGGGGTCCTGCGCGGCGCTGCCGGCCACGCGGGACCTCGAGCGCCAGGTGGACCGTATTGTGGGGAAGCTGCGGCGCGCGAACACCGACGAGGTGTGGACTGCGAAACGGCAGCTCGCGCAGCTCGGCGAGGACGCGGTGCCTGTGCTCCAGGAGCGGCTCGCGGGCGCGCGCCCGGCCGGCCAGGTCGCCCTGGCGAAGGCTCTGTGCGAGCTCGGCCACCCCGAGGCCGCCGTCGAGCCGCTCGTCGGGCTGATCCGCTCGAAGCGCTCGGCCGACTACGGCGTGATGGCCGCGACCATCCTCGGCAGCGACGCGCGCGACGTCGCCGCCACCGAGCGCCGACTCCTCCAGCTCGTCGCCGACGAGAGCCTGCCGCCGCCCGTCGGCAGGGAGGTCGCCCGGTCGCTGTGGGCCGCCGCCACCACCGAGGAGAGCCTCAAGCAGGCCAACGCCGCCCTCCGCCGCCACCTCGCCGCCGCCAAGGACCCCGCGACCCGCCGGGAGTGCGCCCTCGCACTCGCGCAGATCGACGACTTCGACCCGCCGGTGGACGCCGTCCTCAAGGAGCTCCAGGAGGAGCCCACCGTCCAGGGCCGGCTCGCGCGCGCGCTGCTCGAGACCAACAACCTCCGCTCCCTGCTCATCCGGCCCAAGAACCGCGAGGGCAAGCTCCAGGACCGCTTCCTCAACGAGGTCAAGGAGCACATCCAGCGCTTCCACGTCGAGGAGCCGCTGCCCGACCACGAGCTGCTGAGCGCCGCCGCCCGCGGCATGGTCGGCGCCCTGCACGGCGGCGACCACCCCGACCGCCACAGCGCCTACTTCGACGAGAAGGACTGGCAGAAGTTCAAGGAGCACATCAGCGGCCACTACGGCGGCATCGGCGCCGTCGTCCAGTACCTCAAGCACTTCGACACGGGCGAGCTGCCCGTCTTCTCGATCGTGCGGCCCAACTACCACGGCCCCGCCTACAAGGCCGGCCTGCGCTCCTACGACCGCATCGTCGAGGTCAACGGCCAGCCCACCGCGCTCGAGGACATCAAGGACGTGCAGAAGCGGCTCAAGGCCGTCGTCGAGAGCCTGCGCGGGAAGCCGGGCAGCGAGGCCGAGATCGTGGTGACCCGCCCAGGCAGCACGGAGCGGCGGGCGCTGAAGGTGGCGCGCGCCGACATCGAGATGCCGAGCGTGCACGCCAAGCTGCTGCCCGCCAAGATCGGCTACCTGCGCCTCACCAGCTTCGGCCAGCGCAGCGCCGACGACCTCGGCAAGGCCCTCCGCACCCTCGAGAAGCAGGGCATGGCCGCGCTCGTGCTCGACCTGCGCAGCAACCCCGGCGGCCAGCTCTCCACCGCCGTCCAGGTCGCCGACAAGTTCCTCAAGCACAACAAGCTCATCGTCTACACCGAGGGGCGCAACAAGCGGATCGCCCGCCGGGAGGAGTTCCGCACCAAGGACCCCACCACCCACCCCGACTACCCCATCGTCGTGCTCGTCAACAGCCACAGCGCCAGCGCCTCCGAGATCGTCGCCGGCGCGCTCCAGGACCACAAGCGCGCCACCCTCGTCGGCACGACCACCTACGGCAAGGGCAGCGTCCAGAAGCTCTTCCCCCTGCGCTCGACCGCCGCGCGCTCCGGCCTCAAGCTCACCATCGCCAAGTACTACCTGCCCAGCGGCAGGAGCATCCACGGCCAGGGGGTCGAGCCCGACGTCGAGGTCAAGTTCAAGCCCACCTTCACCAAGGACGACTTCGAGGGCCTGCGCGAGAAGGGCGACTTCCACCGCTACACGGCCACCCGCTTCGACGAGCACAAGGCCCTGTTCGCCCAGCTCACCGAGTTCGACGCGCTCGATGCCAAGCGCTACCCTGGCTTCGACGCCTGGTACAAGAGCCTGGCGGAGGAGGTCGGCCGCGACAAGACCCGCCGCCTGCTCCGCGCCTGGCTCCGCATCCGGATCGCCGACGAGCGCGGCAAGGAGTTCGTCTGCGACATCGAGGAGGACAACCAGCTCCAGCGCGCCATCCTCGAGGTCGCGGGCCACGTCGAGGCCATCGACCCCACGCGGGTGCCCGAGTACCGCTTCTTCGCCACGAAGAAAGCCGCGGCCGAGGCAGGCGACAAGGCCGCCTCGGCGAAGGAGCCCGACTAGGCGACGGGCGCACAGGCCACAGCGCGGCGACCGGACGGGCCCGGGCGCGCGCGAACACTGGACCATCGAGGGCGGAACCTATGAGCCGCTTGTGCCGCGTGCTGGCCGCCGTGCTGCTCGCCTCAGGCGCGTTCGGTGCCACGGCGATCACGGTGGACGACGAGCGTATCGCAGGCGAGCTGATCGGGCTCGACGCGACGCCGACGGCGGTGCTGCGGGTCGGTGGCGCGGTGCGCCGGGTCCCGTGCGCCGACCTGCTGTCGATCGAGCTGCGCGCGGCCCGGCCGTCGGCGCGCGCGGGCGACTCGGCGCTCGTCCTGCGCGACGGGCGCGTGCTGCGCGGTACCCTCGTGGGCGGCAGCCGGCGCGCGGTGGCGCTGCGCAGCCCGCTCTTCACCGCGCTCGAGTGCCCCCTGGCCGCCATCACCCGCGTCGAGTTTCCCGTGGCCCAGCCCGGGCAGCCGCCGCGGCCCGCCGCCAAGCACGACCGCCTGCTCTTCGCCAACAACGACGTGGTGGACGGCACGGTCGAGTCGTTCGGCCCCGAGGGCATCCGCTTCCGCTCGGCGCTGCTCGGCGAGCTAGACGTGGCCTTCGACCGGCTGAAGACGGTCGTCTTCGCGTCGCAGAGCGCGCCGCTCCCCCCGGCGCCCAAGGGCATCGTGGCCGTGGCCCACGCCGACGACGGCACGGTGGTGGCCGGCACGATCCGCTCGCTGACCGAGGGCCGGCTCGAGCTCCAGGCCGCCTTCGGCCCGTCGCTCTCGCTGGCGCTCGACCGGATCGTGCGCATCGAGTTCCGCGGCGGCCGCCTCGTCTTCCTCTCCGACCTCGAGCCCGCCCAGGTCGCCGAGACCCCCTTCTTCGACCTCGTGTGGCGCCACCGCCGCGACCGCAGCGTGGACGGCAACCCGCTGCGCATCGGCGAGCGGACCTACCGCAAGGGGCTCGGCGTCCACTCCCGCTGCGAGCTCACCTACGCGCTCGCCGGCGGCTTCCGCCGCTTCCTCGCCGACGTCGGCCTCGACGAGGAGATCGGCGACAAGGGCAACGTGGACGTCGCGGTGCTCGTGGACGGGCAGGTGAAGCTCGAGCGCAAGGGCGTCACGGGCCGCGACGCCCCCCTCCCCGTCGCCGTGGACCTCGCCGGCGCGGCGCGCCTCACCCTGCGGGTGGACTTCGGCCGCGACTTCGACATCTGCGACCACGCCGACTGGGGCAACGCGCGGCTCATCCGCTGACGCGGTCCCCGCACCCATGATGGACGGACGACTCAGGGGAAGGCAGGGGGAGTGCGCAGGCAAGAGCCGTGCGCCGGGGCGGCGGGCGATCGCCGGCCGTCAGTGCTGCGCGTCGTCGCGCCGGCCCTCGCGCAGGATCTCGATGAAGAGGATGGTGGCGGCGACGCAGATGCAGGCATCGGCGAGGTTGAAGGCGGGGTAATGGATGCGCTCGATGTAGATGAAGTCGCGGACGTAGCCGAACCAGACGCGGTCGCAGAGGTTGCCGACGGCTCCTGCGGTGACCATGCCGAGTGCGAGGTGGAGCAGGCGCTGGTCGGGGCGCGCCTTGCGCACCATCCAGGCCACGAAGCCGAGGGCCACGGCCGTGAGCAGCACGAAGACGTAGCCCTTGCCCTGGAAGATGCCGAACACGCCGCCGTGGTTGCGCTGGAGCTGGAGGACCAGCCACGCGCCCAGGAGCGGCTGGCGCCGGCCTGGGACCTGGGTCAGCCAGGCGAAGACGATGTGCTTGGAGGCGAGATCCGCGATGAGCCCCGTGACGGCGGGCGCCCAGTACCAGTAGCGGATCCTCATTGTGCCCGGGCTTCTTCCTCTTCGAGCTTCCGCTGACACTGGATGCACAGGCCTGCCCGGGGGAGGTACTCGAGTCGCGCCTTGCCGATCGGCCCGCCGCAGGTCACGCAGACCCCGAAGGTGCCGTCCTCGACCCGCAGGAGCGCCGCATCGATCTCGCGGAGGGTCTTCTCGAAGTCCTCGATCCGACCGATGCTGATCTCCTGCTCGAAGTAGTCGCTGCCCAGGTCGGCGAAGTTCGAGATGTCCTGCGTGGCCGAGTTGTCCCTGGCCCCGCGGAGGGCGCCGTCCTCGAGGTGGTTGAGGTCAGCGACGATAATCCGCCGTTGCTCGAGGAGGAGCTCCCTGAACCGCCCCAACTCCGATTTCTTCAGACGACGTGGCATCTGACCGCTGCCTCCTGAACACGACGCGGCCAGCACGCGAACTGGCCGCGCCTCCGTCGTATAGGTCGTTCCAAGTTGGCCCCTAGCCCTTAAATTGTAGCGTTCCGAGGGGCGGAAGTCAACAGCAGTTTTCTCTTGACGCCTCTCTCGCCACGGCCTAGAATGCGGCTAAGCCAATAACGGCGCGTGCCTTAGCGGCAGGCGCGGGAAGGAGGGCGCGGTGCGTCGGGCTCGTCTGGTCGTCTACCCCCTCGTCGTGGTGGCCGTGGTGGCGCTGTGGGTGGCCTGGCGCCCGCCCGCGCAGGAGAGCGATGCCGCCGATGCGCCCCCTCCGCGCCCGAGCACGGCGACGCCGCCGCAGTGGGACCGCCCGCGCTTCGCCGGCCGCGCGCGCGAGCGCCGCGAGCTCGTGCGCCGACACATCCAGCTCGAGGGGGTCACCCACGCCGCCGTGCTCGACGCCATGGCCCGGGTGCCGCGCCACGAGTTCGTCCTCCCGCAGCACCGCGGCCGCGCCTACGACAACCGGCCCCTGCCCATCGGCCACGGCCAGACCATCTCGCAACCCTACATCGTCGCCTACATGACCCAGCAGCTCGGCCTGCGGCCCGGCGACAAGGTGCTCGAGATCGGCACGGGCTCGGGCTACCAGGCCGCCGTCCTCTCGGAGCTCACGCCGCACGTCTACACCATCGAGATCGTCAAGGCGCTCGGCGACGACGCCAGGGCGAAGTTCCGCCGGCTCGGCTACAAGACCATCCAGTCGAAGGTCGGCGACGGCTACCACGGCTGGCCCGAGCACGCGCCCTTCGACGCCATCATCGTCACCTGTGCCGCCGGCACCATCCCGCCGCCCCTCATCCGTCAGCTCAAGCCCGGCGGCAGGATGTGCATCCCCGTCGGCCCCACCGGCGCCGTCCAGCGCCTCATCCTGGTGACCAGGGACGCCGAGGGGAAGGTCAGGAGCAGGAGCCTCATCCCCGTCGTCTTCGTGCCCCTTACGCGGAAGCCCAGGTGACGCGGCTCTCGTGATGCGTGATGCGTGATGCGTGACCCGGAGCAAGAGGCACGGACCATCGCAGTTGGGCGCCTGCGGCAGGGGCGACGCTCGCCGCCAACGGAGGAAGGCTCCAGTCTGGATCACGTATCACGCATCACGCATCACGGTTCTTCCATGCGCCTCGCGTTCCTCATCCTGTGCATCTCCGCCGCCATTCTGGGCTACGAGATCGCGCTGATGCGCGCGCTGTCGGTCGCGCGGTGGCACCACTTCGCCCACATGATCGTGAGCGTCGCCCTGCTCGGCTTCGGGGCCAGCGGAACCCTGATCTCCCTGCTCCGCGAGCGTCTGCTCCGGCGCTTCGACGGCGCTCTGACGGCCTTCGCTGCCGCGTTCGCGCTCACCATCCCGCTCTCGTTCCTGCTCGCACAGCGGGTGCCCTTCGACGCCTTCCAGCTCGCGTGGGACTGGCGGCAGTACCTCTACCTCTTCGCGTACTACCTCATCCTCTTCGTCCCGTTCGTCCTGGGGGCAACGTGTATCGGGCTGGCGCTCGTGCGCGAGGCCGAGCGGGCACACCGCCTGTACTTCTGGAACCTGCTGGGCTCGGGGCTGGGCTCGTGCGGCATCGTCGCGGCCATGTTCGTCCTGCGGCCCGAGCAGCTCCCGCTCGTGCTGTTCGCCCTGGCAGCCGTCGGCACGATCGCCTACGGCCTGCCGGTGCCGGGCAGGCGCAAGAGCACCCTCGCGCCCAGGGTCTACGCCGCCTTCGGCGTCGTCCTGATAGTCCTGCTGTGGCGACCGCCCGCGCTCAACGTCTCCGAGCACAAGCAGCTCCGCCTCCTGCTCGACCTGCCCGACACGACGGTCGTCGAGCGCCAGACAGGGCCGCTTGGGCTGATCCACGTGGTGGACGGCCCGACCATCCGCCTCGTCCCAGGCCGCAGCGTCGCCTACGCAGGCCCGGAGCCGCGCCAGCGCGCCATCCTCTTCGATGCCGACTCGCCGTCGGCCATCAACCAGATCACCGACCCCGAGCAGCTCGAGGGCTTCGACTTCACGACGGGCGCCCTGCCCTACCACCTGCTCGACCGCCCGAGGACGCTGATCGTCGGCGCCGGCGGCGGCAGCGACGTGCTCCTCGCCCGCTACCACGGCTGCCGCTCGATCACGGCGCTGGAGCACAACCCGCAGGTCGTCGCCATGATGACGGGCAGCCAGGCCGAGTTCGCCCAGCACCTCTACGAGCAGCCCGGCGTGCGCCTCGTCGCGGCCGACGCCCGCGGCTTCCTGGCACAGACCGACGAGACGTTCGATCTCATCCAGCTCCCGCTCGTCGAGTCCCTCGGCGCCGCCAGTGCCGGTGTCGCGGCCCTCAACGAGAGCTACCTCTACACCGTCGAGGCCATCGAGACGTACCTCGACCACCTCACCCCCACCGGCATCCTGTGCATCACGCGCTGGATGAAGACCCCGCCGAGCGATGCCCTGCGGGTGCTGGCCACGGCGATCGAGGCATTGGAGCGACGTGGGCTTGCGCGACCTCACGAGCATCTGATCGCCATCCGGGGCATGTTCACTGTCACCGTCCTCGCTCGCCATCGGCCCTTCTCGCGTCAAGAGATCGAGGCGGCTCGCGCCTTCTGCCGCGAGCGGAGCTTCGATGTGGTGTGGGTGGACGAGATGTGGCTGAGGACTCGCGACGACACGGGGGCTCCGGGCGCCCCGCTGGAGGACGTGAACGAGCACAACGAGCTGCCCGAGCCCTACTACGCCGATGCGGCGATGGGCCTCCTCTTTGGCGCGCGGCGCGACTTCATCCGCTCCTACCCGCTCGACATCTCGCCGACGACGGACGACCGGCCCTATCACTCGCTGACGTTCCGCTGGCGGGCCTTCCGCCATCTGCGCGAGACGATGGGCGACCAGTGGGTACGGTATGCCGACTGGGGCTACCTGGTGCTCGTGGCGACGCTGGTGCAGGCGGTCGTGGCGGGGCTGGTGCTCGTCGTCGCGCCGCTGCTGTTCCTGCGGCGGCGTGAGGGTGCGCGCGGCGGGCGGCTGGCGACGTGCGTCTACTTCGCGTGCCTGGGCGTGGCGTACATGTTCATCGAGATCGTGATGATGCAGAAGCTCTCGCTCTTCCTCGCCAGCCCGATCTATGCGGCGGCGGTCGTGCTCACGAGCTTCATGGTCTTCTCGGGCCTGGGCAGCCTGACGGCGGGCCGCGTGCTCGACGGCGAACGGAGGTCGGCCGGCCTCGGCCTCGGCTGCATCGTGTTCGTCGGCCTCGTGCTGTGGGTGTGGCTCGACCCGCTGCTGCGGACGCTCGCTGGCACGTCTGCCTGGGCCCGCTTCCCGGTGGCGGCGCTCGCGGCGGGCAGCCTCGCCTTTTTCATGGGGATGCCCTTCCCCTCGGGCCTGCGCCGCGTCGCCAGCCAGTTCCCCGCCCTCACGCCCTGGGCCTGGGGCGTGAACGGCTGCGCCTCGGTCATCGGTGCGACTCTCGCCATGACCCTCGCCGTCTCCGTCGGCTTCCGCATCGTGCTCCTCATCGCCTTCGCCCTCTACGCCCTCGCCGCCCTCGCCCTCCGCGGCATCGAGCAGCAGTGACCAGAGCTGGGGGAGGCCTTTCTTGAGGAGAAAGGTCTCCCCCAGACCCCCTTCCAAAGACCTTTGCATTGGCATCGGGGTTTCGGGACGCTGGCGGTGGAGGCCCACCGGGTAGTCAACCAACGCCTCTCGCCAGCGGCCCGAAACCCCGATGCCAGTCCAGTAAGGTTCTTGGAGGGAGGGGGTGTGGGAGAGGGAACCTTCTTCCTCAAAGAAGGTTCCCTCTCCCAACTCGGTTCACTGCTGCTCGTTGACGGGGAGGGAGATGGTGAAGGTGGTGCCCTGGCCTGGGGTGGAGTCGCAGCGGATCTCGCCGTTGTGGTCGAGGGCGACTTGCTGGGCATAGGCGACGCCGAGGCCTGTGCCTCGGTGCTTGGTGGTGAAGAAGGGGGTGAAGAGCTGGTCGAGCTCGTCGGGGGTCATGCCCTTGCCTGTGTCGGTGACCTCGATCTCGATCTGGTCGCCTGCGAGTCGGGAGGCGATGGTGAGCTCGCCCTCGGAGCCGATGGCCTCGATGGCGTTGCGGACGATGTTGTGGAAGGCCTGGCGCAGGCTGATGGGGTCCACGGAGAGCCAGGGGACGTCGCGGGAGAGGAGCTTGTTGACGCGGATGTTGCGCTCGGCGCACTCGTTCTTGAGGAAGCGGATGATCTGGCGGAGGAGTCCGTTGATGCTGACGCGTCGGCGGACGTTCCTGGGGGAGCGCGCGAAGTCGAGGTAGAGCTCGGTGACCTTGCGGAGCTGGCGGACCTCGCGGAGGATGACGTCGAGGAGTCCCCGCGCCTCGGAGCCGCGGGCGCGCTCCTCGCCGCTGAGCTCCTCGATCTCGTCGCCGAGCAGCTCGGCGTTGAGCAGGATGGAGTTCAGCGGGTTCTTGATCTCGTGGGCGAGGTGGGAGGCCATGCGGCCGATGACGGTGAGGCGCTCGCTCTGGATGAGGCGGCGCTCGAGTCGCTTCTGGTCGCTGATGTCCTTGAGGATGACGAAGCTGCCGATGGGCGTGCCGTCGCCGTCCTTGAGGGTGGTCTCGGTGAGCAGCACGGGGACCTCGGCGCCGTCCTTGGCGCAGCGGACCGTCTCGCGAGCCCTGACGAAGCCCTTGCGCTCGAGCTGGCGGCGGAAGGCGGCGAGCTCGTTCGCGTACTTCTTCTTGAGTGGCAGGAGGATCTCGATGCTCTCGCCGATGACCTCGTCGGCGGCGTAGCCGAAGGTCTGCTCGGCGCCGCGGTTCCAGAGCACGATGCGCGCGTCGAGGTCCACCTGGATGATGGCGTCGGGGTACCCGGCGACGATGCGGTCGAGCGTGAGCCCCGGCGCGGCGTCGGGCGCGTGAACGGTGTGGGCGCTGTCGGTGCTGTCGGCCACTCGCACCTCGCGTCGATGCGCGTTGCCAGCGGTGCTCGGCGAACGCTGCGAGCCGCGTCTCTATCGGATCGCGCTGCGGCCCCCTCGGCCGCAGCGACGTGGGCGTCGGTGGGCCCTCGCGGCCTATTCTAGCGCGCGGGCGCCCGGCGTCAAGGGAAAATGCGCGCGGCGCGACGGCGAGCGCGCGTGCGGCTAGCTGTCGTCCACCGGGTACTGCGGGCGGATGGGCTCGGCGCCGCCGTCGTCGCCCTGGTCGAGGTCGGGCGCGGGAGCCGGGGCGGCCTGGGGCGCCTTGGACTCGAAGACGATGCGCTCGACGCTGATCTCGACCGCGAGCGGCTCCTCGCTGGGGAACATCTCGACGTAGGTCTGGCGGGTGACGGCGCGCACCTGGTCCTGGACGGCGAGCAGGTTGGGGCGGTTGTAGAGTCGGCAGCGGATCTTGCAGACGGTGGGCACGGCGGCGCCCTTGGGCAGGTCGAGGGTCGCGTCGGCGTCGGCCACGTCGCCCATGGCGCGGACCGTGCGGTTGATGACCTCCTCGACACAGCCCGCGCGGACCGAGACGTGGCCGTTGGGGGTGTCGAAGAGGAGGTAGCGGCCGCCGCCGCGCGCCGCGACGTGCTGCACGGCGCGCAGGACGGCGCCCAGCACCAGCAGCAGCGCGAGCGTCAGCGCGGCCCACACGGCCGGCGCCCGAGTGGTGGTGAACCCGAAGACCTCGCGCCAGAAGCCCGGGATGGTCCGGGACATGCTCCACACGACGGTCAGGATGTAGACCGCGGCGAGGAGGCTGACGAAGAAGTCGATCCAGTTCGCGAGGCGGCGCACACGGCTCATGGCCCTTCCCCTTTCTACTTCTCCCGTTCGAGGCTTTCGATGAAGGTGGTATCGACACGGCCACTGACGAAGGCGCTGTGGCCGAACACTTCGAGGTAGAGGGGGACGGTGGTCTTGACCCCCTCGATGACGAACTCCTCGAGGGCGCGGCGCATGCAGATGCGGGCGTCCTCGCGGTTGCGGCGGTGGACGATGAGCTTGGCGATGAGCGAGTCGTAGTGGGGCGGGATGGTGTAGCCGGCGTAGGCGTGGGAGTCGACCCGCACGCCCGGGCCGCCGGGCGGGTAGAAGCGCGAGATGGTGCCGGGGTCGGGCTTGAAGTTGTGCGCGGGGTCCTCGGCGTTGATGCGGCACTCGATGGCGGCGCCCTGGATCCGCACGTCGTCCTGGCGGAAGCCGAGCCGCTCGCCGGCCGCGACGCGGATCTGCTCCTGGACGATGTCGATGCCGGTGACCATCTCGGTCACCGGGTGCTCGACCTGGATACGGCAGTTCATCTCGATGAAGAAGTGGCGGTTGCTGGCGTCGACGAGGAACTCGACGGTGCCGGCGCCCTGGTAGCTTGCGGCGGCGGCGAGCTTGACGGCGTCGTCGCCGAGGCGGCGCCGCAGCTTGTCGGTGATGACGGGGCAGGGGGCCTCCTCGATGAGCTTCTGGTGGCGCCGCTGGAGCGAGCAGTCGCGCTCGCCGAGGTGCACGACCCGCCCGTGCTGGTCGGCGAGGATCTGCACCTCGACGTGGCGGGCCTGGGTGACGACCTTCTCGATGTAGACGCTCGCGTCGCCGAAGGCGGCGTCGGCCTCGGCGCTCGCCACGACGAGTTGGTTGAGCAGCGCCATCTCGTTGTGGGCGATGCGCATCCCGCGGCCGCCGCCGCCCGACGCGGCCTTGATCATCACCGGGAACCCGATCTTGCGGGCGATCTGCCGCGCCTCGTCCTCGCTGTCCACAAGGCCCTCGCTGCCGGGGACGATCGGGACGCCGCACTTGCGGGCGAGCGCGCGCGCCTCCACCTTGTTGCCCAGCAGACGAAGCGCCTCGGCGGTGGGGCCGATGAACTCGATGTGGCAGTCGCGGCACACCTCGGCGAACTGGCCGATCTCGGCGAGGAAGCCGTAGCCGGGGTGGATGGCGTCCACGTCGGCCACCTCGGCGGCCGCGATGACGTGGGGCACGTTGAGGTAGCTCTGCGCGCTGTCGGCGGGGCCGATGCAGATGGCGGCGTCGGCGAAGTCGAGGTAGAGCGCGCCTGCGTCGGCCTGGGAGTAGATCGCCACCGTCTCCACGCCCAGTTCCTTGCAGGCGCGGATGATCCGCAGGGCGATCTCGCCGCGCGACGCGATGAGGATTCTCGAGAACACGGAACCTCCGCTCCTAAGGCGACCGCGCCGATTATGCGCGCCAGACGACGCGATGGCAAGCGCCGTTCGCCCGTCGCCCTCGACGGGGTGCTAGGCCGGCGGCCGGATGACGTACAGGGGCTGCCCGTACTCGACCGCCTCGCCGTTCTCGGCCCGGACCGCCTCGACGACCCCCTCGACCTCGGCCTTCAGCTCGTTCATCACCTTCATCGCCTCGATGATGCACAGCACCGTCTCGGCCGTCACCTCGTCGCCCACGTCCACGAAGGGGTCGGCGTCGGGCGCCGGCGCGCGGTAGAAGGTGCCGACCATGGGCGAGTGGACGATGTGGGCGCCCTCGTCCTCGTCGACCTCGGCGGGCGCCGGCTCGGCGCCGGGGTGGGCCGCGGCGGCGACGTGGCCCGCGTGGGGCGCGACGACGACGGCATGCGAGCCGCCCTGCTGGACGCCGCGGCGCAGCAGGACCCGGAGCCCCTCGGCCTCGATCTCCAGCTCGCCGAGATCCTTGTCGTCCATGATGCTCGTCAGCTCGTCGATGATGGCGCGGATCTTCTCGATCTCCATGGGGTCGCTCCCGTGTCGCGTGCCGCGGCGGGCCGTCACGCGCGCTCGAGGTACAGGCCGCTGCGCGTGTCCACGCGCACCTTGTCCCCCGCGTTCACGAACAGCGGCGCCTGGACCACCGCGCCCGTCTCCAGCGTGATGGGCTTCGTGCCGCCGCTCGCCGTGTCGCCCTTGATCCCAGGCGGCGCCTCCACCACCTCGAGCACCACGCTGTCGGGCAGCGCGATGTCGAGGATGTCGCTGCCGTGGAACGTCACGAGCAGCTCGGTGTTCTCGGTGAGGAACTGCTCCTTGCCCTTGAACCGCTCGGGGCTGACCGGGATCTGCTCGTAGCTCTCGGGGTCCATCAGGTAGTAGGCCGAGCCGTCGCGGTAGATGTACTCGAGGGGCCGCTTCTCGACGATCGCCTGCTCGACCGGCTCCTTGGCGCGGAACGTGTGGTCGACCACCGAGCCCGTCTCGACGTTCCGCAGCTTGGTCCGCACGAAGGCAGGGCCTTTGCCCGGCTTGATGTGCTGGAACTGGAGGAGCGTGTGGAGCTGCCCCTTCACCACCAGCGTCATGCCGTTCTTGAGGTCGTTGCTCGTGATCATCGGCACGGCCGTCTGCTCCTTCTCAGCCCAGGACCATGGCGTCGAGGTCGCTGGGGATCGACGTCAGGACTTCGGCGCCGTCCCCGCGAACGACGATCATGTTCTCGATGCGCACGCCGCCCCAGCCGGGGATGTAGATGCCCGGCTCGACGGTCACCACCATGCCCGCTTCGACCTCGCCCTCGGCCTGCTGGCTGAGCCGCGGCGCCTCGTGCACCCGCAGGCCGACGCCGTGGCCGAGCCCGTGGCCGAACCGCTCGCCGTAGCCCGCGTCGCGGATGTGGTCGCGGGCCGCCGAGTCGATCTCCTTGAGCGTCGCGCCGGGGCGGACGGCGTCCGTGGCCCGCTGCTGGGCCTCGCGCACGATCCCGTAGATCGCCCGCCAGCGCTCGTCGGGCGGGGCGAGGAACACGACGCGGGTGCAGTCGGAGCAGTAGAGCTCGACCTCGGCGCCCCAGTCGATGAGGACGGGATCGCCGGGCTGGATGACGGCGTCGGAGGC
Organism: uncultured bacterium; assembly: GCA_965603035.1. Classification (GTDB taxonomy): domain Bacteria; phylum Planctomycetota; class PUPC01; order DSUN01; family DSUN01; genus CAZDNN01. Next base: position 3,201 of record CBFDBL010000032.1, on the reverse strand, counting down.
CTGGGCGTGGGGCATCGAGCTGCGCTCGCGCGCGGCCACGATGGCCTCGAACGAGCCCTTCTTCGCGCCGCGGGCCCGCATCGCGTGGTCCAGCCTCGCGGCCACCTGCCGCTCGCTCTGCCCTGCGGCCAGCTCGACGACGGTCTCGCGGAACGCCGCTTCCGCCACGGCGATGGCCCCGCGGAGCCGCGCGATCTCCTCATCGTCCTTGAGCCGGCGCAGCCGCTCCACCAGCTCCTTGTGCGGCTCCAGCGCCACGCCGTCGAGCGCCTCGCCGAGCTCCTCATACGTGGCGTAGGGCGTCGCGGCGGCCTCGAAGGCCAGCCGGCCCGTCCCGAGCTGCCGCACGACCTGCGCCGTGGCCTTCACCAGGGTGTCCTTGCGCTCGACCAGCTCGCACTGCGGGCACTCCTGCCCCGCCTGCTCGGTGTAGCGGCTGTCGGTGAGCAGCCACTGGCGGTCGGGGGTGACGAGGAGGAACGAGGAGTCGCCGGTGAAGCCGGTGAGGTACGTCACGTTGGCTTCGCTGGCGATCAGCAGTGCGGGCACGCCGCCGTCGCGCAGGGTCTTGCGGAGGCGGTCGATGCGTTCGAGGTGGACGGTCACGGCTTGCGGAGCTCCTTGAGCATCTTGATGCCCTGGGTCGCCTCGGCGCTGGTGGGGTACTTGCGGGTGAGTCGGTCGAGCGCCTTGGCGGCGTCGGGCTTGCTGTGCTGGCGCAGGTATGCGGTGGCGGCGAGGAGCAGGGCCTTGGGCGCCTGGTCGCTGTCCTCGTAGCTGGCGGCGAGTGCGAGGGCCTCGGTCGCGGCGTCGGCGTACTCGGCGCGCCGCAGGTTCACGGTCACGCGCTTGAGGTGTGCCTCGGCCCCGAGCGCGGAGGCGGGGTACTGGTCGAGCAGCCGCGTGGCGGCGGCGTGGGCCTCGTCGAGCTGGTTGTTGCGGAGGTGGAGGTCGCAGAGGAACAGGAGCACGTCGTCGGCGTACTCGCTGGCGGGGCTGACCCCGAGGAGCTCGTTGGCCTGCTTGGCGGCCTCCTCGCGGTTGCCCTCGGCGAGCGCGAGGCGGGCGCGGAGGAGGGAGGAGAAGCCGACGAGCTTGTCGGTGGGGAACTCCCAGTCCCAAATGTTGAGGGCCTCGTGGGCCTCCTTGAAGAGCTTGCGCCGGGTATAGTCCTCGATGGTGCGGGGGAAGGAGCCGCGCCGGGCGCTCTGGACGACCTCGCTGCGCTCGGCGATGGGGATCTCGGCCGCGCGCTCGTAGGCCTGGCGTGCGGCCTTGGCGTCGCCCCGCGTGCGGTAGACGTCGCCGATGCGGATCTGCGCGAGACGCGACTGGGTGGCGTCGGCGTCGCCGAAGGCGGTGAGGGTCCTGGTGTATTGCTTGAGCGCGTGCTCGAGGTCGTGGAGGTAGTAGTAGTAGACGTCGCCCTTCTCGTTGCTGAGGCGGGCCTTGGTCTTGGGGCTCTTGGTGCGCTGCTCGGCGGTGCTGAAGACGACGAGGGCCTCGCGGGCCTTGCCCTCGGCCTCGCGCAGGTGGCGGCCGAGCAGCATGGCGTGGCGGACGAACGTCGCGTCGTCGATCTGGGCCCCGCGCTCGTAGAGCACGCGGCAGGTGGCGATGATCTCGTCGGGCTTCTCGAGGCCCTCGAAGATCCGCGCCGCCAGCACCACGTGGTCCGTCGGCATCTTGCCGAACTGGTAGTCCTTGACGAGCGGGTAGTAGCTGCCCAGCTTGTCCCACTGCCGCCGCGACGTCCGCTGCCAGCCGGGGCCGACGACGACCTTCTGGCGCACCGTGTAGGCGCTGCCGCCGCGCCGCAGGGTCAGCGCGACGGTGTAGTCGCCGTGCTTGAGGTAGACGTGGTTGGGGTCGCGGGCCTCGCTCGTCGTGCCGTCGCCGAAGTCCCACTGCGGCTGACACTGGAGCGCGCGGTTGGCCGGGCGGCTCGTGTCGCGGAACTCGATCCGCACCACCATCGCCCCGCGGTCGTTGTCCACGAGCACGTCGCCGGCGTTCAGGTAGCTGAAGTCGGCGGCGACGGGCTGTCCCTGGAACTCGTAGTTGGTGAGACGGCCGTAGCGGAGGGTCGCGAAGGCCTTGGGCGGGATGAGCTGGTAGTGGAGGTACTTCTGGCCTCGCTTCATGCCGGCCATCCACCAGGCGGCGCCGGCGGCCTGGAGGTCGGAGCGCTCCATGTGGTGCATCTGGACGACGTGGGTGCCCTGCTTGAGCGCGACGGGCTTGCCGGCGAAGCGCCTGTTGCGGGGCATGCGGCCGCCGACGGTCTTGGCCGCGACCACGCGCTCGTCCACGAGCAGGTGCGCCACGTCGTCGGCGATGACGGCGAAGTGCACCGTCGTGTCCTTCGGCAGGTAGAGCCAGCCGGTGTTGAGGCTCAGGTAGCCGTCCGACGGCCCGTAGGGGTTGAGGCCGTGGAAGATCTGGGCGCAGGGCCCGCGGCCGTCGCGCTCGCCCTTGGCCCAGGCCGCGCGGATGCCCGCCAGGGTCTTGCAGTCGCCGCCCTTGTACCGCCGCGTCTCGAGCCACAGGCCGCGCTCGGGCGACCAGTCGCTCGGCGCCGCCTTCGCGCGGGGGTTGCCGTAGTAGACCTGCATGCGCTGCGCGCTGGCTGCCACCGCCGCCGCCACCCGCACCGTGCCGTCGCGCGCGATGTCGATCACCTTGAACGACGCCTCCCTGCCGTCCACCGTCACCCGCAGGTCGCGGCCCCCGGGCGCGAGGAAGCCGGCCGTGGGGAAGGCCACGCAGCAGCAGTCGAGACCCGGCAGCTTCGGCTGGCTCTTGTCGGCGGGCGGGATGGTCGCCGTGCGCCGCACCCGCCAGGCGCTGTACTTGCCCCAGCTCTCGGCGCACCATCCCCACGAACCGAGAGCCACCACACACACCACGACCATCGGACGGAGCACGCGCACGCGGTCCGCTTTCCACAAGCACCAGTGGGGTCAACCCTTCGGCCCAGACCCTACCAGATCGCGCCCATGGTGTCAATGCTCGGTGGCTCGCGCGCCGTGCCCCCGGCAGCGTCGCTCGCCCTGGCTCGATCGCCCTCGTCGCGCCCGCTGCGCCGCGGGCCTGCGCCCCGCCGGCGGCGCGTCACAGGGCGACCCGCCGCCCCTCCGCCGCGCTGCGGTAGGCGGCCTCGCAGATGCCCACGGCCTGGGAGGCGATGGCCAGCCGCGC
>CBFDBL010000031.1:0-20277 GCA_965603035.1 uncultured bacterium | reverse complement strand
TCGGGCTCGGGCTCTGGCTCAGGCTCGGGCTGGGGCGCCTCGGCGGGTGGCGGCTCGGGCTCGGGCTGCGGCTTTCGCTTGCTGCTGGGGCGTCGGGTGACGGCGGCCTTGGCGCGGGCGAAGGTGTCGCCGATGACGACGGCGATGGCGGCGGCGACGAGCGTCCAGAGCACGTCGGTGAGGTGCTGGCGGTAGGCCTCCTCGCCGAGGGTGCGGATGCCGAGCACGAGGAGCACGACGGCGGCGAGCACGCCGATCCGCCACGTGCGGCTGGCGTCGCTGAACCGCCGCCAGAAGACGACGACCGCGGCGAGGGTGACGAGCACGAGCACGCCCTGGACGACGTAGTCGACGGAGTTGCGGAAGTAGGTCGAGCGGATGGTGCCGGGGTCCTTCATGGCGATGAGGCTCTGGAAGTGGTAGACGTTGGCCGTCTCGGGCTTCGAGCCGGTGTAGATCGAGCGCTGGCCGCTCCAGCGGCCCTTGGCGACGTTGCGGGCCTCCTGCTGCACCTGCTCGATGGCCATCTGGTTCATGCGGTACTGGACGGACTGCTTGCCGAGGGCGACAACGGCCTGCTGCTGCTGTGCGACGGGCACGATGCCGCCTCCGAGCGCGTCGAGCTGGGTGTCGAGGAAGGGCACGTGGCGGAGCGAGCCGGCGTGGCTGACGAGCCGGTACTTTTCGGGCACGGCGATGCGCCAGCCGAGCCGCATGGCCGGGATGGCGAGCCTCGGGAAGTCGAGGTGGAGCACGCCGCTGCCGCCGAGCTCGCCGATGGCGTGGCCGTAGCGGAGCTGGACGACGAAGGGCCGCGTGGGGCTGCCGACGCCGGCGATGGGGACCTTGGTCCAGGTGACGTCGGCCTCCTTCGACTTGACGGGCACGGCCCTGCGCCCGTCGACGAAGACGTGCCAGAGCTCGGCGCCGTCGGGCAGCGCGATCGCGAGGTTCTGCTCGCGCGTGTTCCGCAGGCGGCAGGCGACGTCGGTGATCATCGTGCCGTCCTCGGTGAGCGTGGTGCTGAGCAGGCAGGCCTCGATGATGGCGACGAGCACGTCGGCGGGATCGTGCTTGGTCGCGACGGCGTGGAGGGTGTAGGGGTGCTGGAGGTAGCGGAAGGCGAGCAGGAGCGGCGCCGTGATCCCTGCCTTGTAGTCGGCGGGGATCTCCTGGGGGTCGATGGGCGTGAGCCCCTCGAGATCCGTGCCGCCCGCCAGCTCGAGATCGCTGCGCGCCGCCACCGCGATGTACCCCGTCTCGCGCTTGACGTCCTGGAGCGTCGGGTCGTCCTTGTCCCGGACACGCAGCCCCTGATACTTGAGGTCCACCTGCTCGCCGCCGGTGTCCTGCTGGAACGTGACGTAGAGGCGGTAGTCGCCCTTGCGCTTGGCCTGGAGGGTCACGGTCCAGGTGTGGGTCGCCTTGTCCTCCTCCTTGTGCTTGACGTCCTCGCCGGTGATGTCGACGTTGGTCGCGCCGTCGGGGAGTCGGACCTTGAAGGTCTGGACCCCAGCGTAGAGGATGGTGTAGCGGGCGGTGACGGAGGCCTGGAGGAGGGCTTCGCCGAGTGAGAGGAAGGTGAAGGTCTCGGCGGTGACGTGGGGGTCGATGGGCTCGACGGCGAGGGAGCCGCTCCAGGGCTGGGCGAAGTAGCGGAAGGCGAGCACGCTGGGGGTCTTGCCGAGCTCGGCGGGCAGCTCCTTGACGTCGATCTCGGCGAGGCCCGTGGACTCGTCGGCCTTGACGCGCAGGCTCTCGTCGGCGCGGACGGCGATGAAGCCGGTCTCCTTCTTGGCGCCCTGGGCGGTGAAGTTGGGGATCGGGATGGGCTCGGCCTCGAGGTCCTCGACGTCCTGCTTGCCGGTGAGGCTGAGGGCGTACTTGCCCTCGGTCTTCTGCTTGAGGGCGACGGTGACGACCCGGAGCTGGACCTGCTGGCCGTCCTCGGTGCGCTCGATGGTCTCGACCTTCCAGTCGTCGATGCTGGGGCCGTCGCAGCCGAGGAGTCGGAAGTCGTCGGGGAGGCCGACCTGTAGCTGGAAGATGCCGGCCTTGCGGATGTCGTACTGGACGGTGGCGTTGACCTCGACGTTCTTCTCGGCGATCTTGAGCGCGGTGTGGACGGCGGCGTCCACCTCGGCCTCGATCTTGCTGATGGCGATGCGCAGCGAGTAGGGGTGCTTGAGGTATCGGAAGGCGAGGTCGGCCTTGGGGGCAGGGTTCTTGGCGGTCTTGGGGAGGTCGCGGACGTCGATCTGCATGATGTCGGTGAGCTCGACGGGCTCGATCTTGATGCCGGGGTCGGCGGCGAGCGCCACGTGGCCGCGCTCGCGCGCGACATCGAGCAGCTCGATGGGGGCCACGGCCACCTCGGTCGTGCCCTGGGCGATGGGCTGCTCGGTCTCGAGGGTCAGGGTGTAGGGGCCTTCGGCCTTCGAGCGCAGGTCGATCGTCAGGGTCTCGGCGTCGCGCTCCCAGTTGTTGATGTCCTTGCCCTCGAGGTCCACCAGCCGCACGTCCTTCGACAGCTTGATCTGGAAGCGGAAGATGCCGGCGTCGCGGATGGTGTAGTCGATCTTCGACTGGACCCGCAGCGCCTCGGGGCTGACGCGGGCGGCGCTGAGCACCTCGGCGGAGACCTTGGCCTCGACCTCGCTGACCTGCGCCTCGATGCTGAAGGGCCGCTGGAGGTAGCGGTAGGCCAGGTGGACCTGCTCCTTGAGCTTCTGGAACGCGGCGGGCATCTCGCGGACGTCCACCTGGGTGACGCCCTCGGTCGTCAGCGGCTCGACCTTGAGGCCCTTCCACACGAGGATGCCGACGGCGCCGGTCTCGCGCTCGACGTCCTGCGCGGCGATGGCCGGCACGGTGAAGGCCTCGGCCCTGCCGAGCGCGCCCTTCGCGATGGCCTGCTCGACCTGGAGCTGGAGCTGGTAGGTGTCGCTCGCGGCGTCGAGCAGCGCGACCTTGAGCAGGCGGCCCTGGCCCTCCGTCGTCACGTCCCACGTGCGCACCCCCTCGCCCCGCACGCTCAGCAGCGTCGCATCGGCCGGCAGAGCGACCGCAAGCTCCTGGACCTTGCCCTGGAGGATCGTGTAGTCCAGCGTCGTGTCCACCCGCAGGACGCCCCGGCCCACGCTGACCTGGGCGTTCTGGTCGGCGAAGACGACGGCCGCGACCTCCTTCTCCTCGAGCTTCGGCTCCCAGGTCACCGTCACCTGGTCCACCGCGGCGCCGTAGACCGTGAGCAGGGTGTCGGTGCCCGCGGCCTGGGTGTCGTAGGCGATCTCGGGCGACAGCTTCACCTCCACCGAGCCGCCAGGGATCGTCAGCGCCGTCGAGCTGCGAGCCGCAGCCACCAGCGGCAGCGACAGGGTGCGGATCTTGTCCTTCTTCTCCACGCGCACCACGTAGTCGAGCTCGAGCGAGTAGTCGCCGGGCGTCTCGCAGCGCAGCACGTAGCCCTCGGCGTCCCGGACCAGGCGCGCGGCCGTCTTCGCGTCCAGCCGCATCTGGGTGAGCGCGACCGTCGGCGGCAGGAGCACCCGCTCGGGCGGCTCGCGGCCGATGGCCTCGAAGGCCAGCTTCAGCGACAGCTTGGCCACCGTGTCGCCCACGGTGCCCGTCGCGGTCGCCTCGTGGAGCAGGAGCTGGGGCTTCTCGGTCGGCGGCGGGCGCAGCAGGCCGATTTCCGCCTCGATCTCCGTCGCCTGCACCTGGATGCTGAAGGGGCGCTTCGCGTACGTGTAGGCGAGCGCGACCGACTCCTTGATGTCGGCGAACGCCTTGATGTTGACCGCCTCGAGCAGCGTGGCGCCCTGGGCCTCGACGGGGTCGAGCTTGATGCCGCGGTCGGCGAGGACGGCGATGGCGCCCGACTCGCGCGACACCCCGCGCGGGGCGACCGTGGGCAGGAGGAAGGCCACGGGCTGCCCGATGCCGCTGCGCGGGATCGGGTGGCTGGCCTGGAGCCAGAGCTGGATGACGCCGCCGGCCGGCTTCTCGAGCAGGACGCTCAGCCGCTGGTAGTGTCGCTCGCGGGTCATGGCGTAGGTGCGCAGGCCCTGGCACTGGACGCTCTGGACGACGGCCTCGCCGGGCAGCAGGACCGACAGGGTCGCGACCTCGCCCTGGGCGACGGTGTAGTCGATCATCGAGTCGATGCGCAGCACGCCCCGACCGACGGTCATGCGGGCGTTCTGCGCGGCCGTGACGACCGGGCGCACGAAGCCCTTCGGCGGCGCGGGCTTCGGCGTCGGCGCCCCGGCGAGCGCGGCCTGCGCGGCGAGCAGCAGCGCCGCCCCAACGGCTGTCCAGCGACGAGTCATCAGTGTCCCTCCTTCAGGGGAGTGGAAAGGCGGAAGAAGATGCTGGATGCTCGATACTCGATGCTCGATACTCGGAAGCTCCCGCTCTTGGCTTCCAGCTTGCAGCTTGCAGCTTGCGGCTTGCAGCTTCTGCATCAGCCCTGGCTCCTGCCCCTGGCCCGCCGCCGCTTGAGGCCTGTGCCGACGAGAGCGACGAAGGCGATGGCGCCGACGAGCAGGATGCCCTTGGCGGGGCGGCTCGAGCCCATCCGCCGGCAATCGAGGGTGACCTCGCCCTGCGCCCTGACGGTGACGGGGCGGTAGAAGATGTAGGGGAGCGCCCGCTCGTCGGGCAGCTCGATCGCGATGGGCAGAGCGCCTTTCTGGCGGCCGCCGCGCACGGCCGAGTAGCGGAAGGCCGAGGTCACGTAGAGCGACGGCTGCTCGACCGAGCCCTCGCCCCCGACCTTGCCGCCGCCCGTGTCGCGGTGGTCCTGGCCCGGGCGCAGGTCGTCCGGGGGCTGCTCGGGCCGCTTCGGGGCGGTGTCGGGCCCCAGGACCCCGGGCGGCTCGGCGGCCGGCTGCGCCGGCTCGGCCGGCGCGGGGCCGGGCTTGGGCGTCGGCTTTGGCTTCGTGGGGGGCTTGCCGTTCCGGGTACCCTTCGTCGCGTGCGGGTCCATCTCCGCATACTCGGTCTTGCCGCCGGGCTTCACGCCCCTGTAGTACTCGTCCTGCTGCACGCGGCGTGAGCGGAGGCGGCCGAGCATCTGGCGCTGGGCGTAATCGAGCTTGCCCTTCTTCTCGAGCTGCTCGAACTGCTCCTCGGTCTCAAGGACCTCCCGCTCGGCCTGCCCCATCGGTCTATCCTGGACTTCGGCGAACCTGCCCGCTGGGCGGTCGCCTTCCTTGAGGTCGCCCAGGGCTCTCCCGCGCCTCGCCGTGCCCGTCGAGGGCGACCTCGTTGTCCCTGGCCCCGGGGCCACCGATTCGTCGGTCGTGGTGAGGGACTCCTCCTCCGCTCCGCCCAGGCGCCAGCCGTGGCCGCCGCGCCGGGACGGCTGGCGCAGGTGGCGGCCGGGCAGGAACTTCTCGAGCGCGGGGTCGCCGTAGCGGAAGCCCTGGACGCGGCCGTCGGCGAAGAGCATGTTGACCCGCGAGCTGCCCTCGAGGTAGCCGAGCGGGGTGCGTGCCGGGTCCTGGATGTCGTCGAGGCGGTCGTGCGGGCGGAGATAGACGAAGGTTCGGTCGGTGGCGGGGTCGCGCAGGGCGCTCTCGTCGCCGTCGAGGTAGCGGCGGATGTCCTCGGCGTTCCTGGGCAGGGGGCGGCCGCCGTCCTTGCCGGCGGAGTCCTGGGCGTAGAGGAACACGCACTTGCCGATCTGGCGGAGGTTGGCCCTCGCCTGGGTGCTCTTGGCGGCGCGGCTCGCCCTGCCCAGGGTCGGCACGAGCAGGGCGGCGACGACGAGCACGAAGAGGATGGCGGCGAGGCACCCGAGCAGCGGGGGGACGCTCCACGCCAGTGCGGGCCTTCGTGTCCTGGCGGCGCGCCGGGCGAGGCGCTTCGCGCGGGCCTCGGCGTAGGCCCGCCATCGCGCCGCGATGGCCCCCCGCCTGCGGTAGACGAGGGAGCCGGCGAGCGCCGCCACCATGGCGACCAGCAGGTACCCGCCGTAGGCCCGCACGACGAGCCACGCGACCCCGACGGCCGCGCCCAGCCAGCCGACGAGCCGGTGCGCGAGCGGCACCTCGTCGCGGAACATGCGCCCGACCAGCACCCACCAGCGGTGGCTGCGCGGCTGCGACATCAGCTTCATGTTCCCCTTCGCGCGCTGCGCGCGGTACCCGGGCGGCAGGTAGACGGCCCAGCTCATCGTCTGAGTCGGCACGTCCACGGGCGGCGAGAGCAGGGTCAGGCGTCGGCCGCTGCCGAGCGGCGCCGTGCGCTGGGCGTAGAATAGCGAGACCTCGAGCACCGCGTCCTGCCGCACACCGTCGGTCGCGCGGGCGCCGCCGAGCAGCGGGATGAGGGTGCCGCCCTCGGGATCGACGGCCGACGGGACGGGCGCGCTGTCCACGTAGGCGGCCAGCAGGGTCGCGTCGGGCGGCAACTCGACGCGCAGGAACTGGCGGTTGGTGCTCTGGAGGTCGTAGATGAGCTGGGTGACGGTCTCGCCGTCGGGCTTGACCATGGTGAAGACGTTGGCTCCGAGCGCCTTGGCCTCGACGACGTCGGCGCGGCTGAGCACGTCGATGCGCGCGACGAGGCTGCCGCCGCCGGTGTAGCGATAGGCGTCGATGACGGCGCGGCGCGCGAGGGTCGGGCCGCGGCGCGGCACGTCGGCCGGGTCGGTCTCGAAGAGGCCCTGGGGCTGCTCGACGGCGACCTCGATGCGCTCGCTGTCGCGCGCCACGAGCACGAAGCCCTCGTGGCGGGCAGCCCCGGGCACCTCGACGGTCGGGCACGTGCAGGCGCCGCCCTCGGCCGGGATCACGTGGTCGTAGGTCAGCGTGAGCGCGTACGAGCCCGCGACCTTGCGCGCCAGACGCAGCGTCCAGTCGCGGCCGTCGAGCTGGCTGCTCTTGACGTCGGGGCCGCGGACCACCGAGTTCACCGCGCCCTCGGGCAGGCGGACACGCAGCTCGTTGACGGGCGCCTTGGTGATCGAGAAGGTCAGGAGCGCCTCGACGGCCACCTGCCCGGGCCGCACGCCGAGCACGGCGACGGTCTGGACGCTGAGGACTGGCTTGATGACGGCCGGCTCGAGTGGGAGCGTCCAGTCGGCGGCCTCCTCGGCGAAGACCCACTCGCTGCCCTCGCCGCGGGTGGTCGCCAGCCCGCTCGTCTCGCCGGCCCGCAGGGCCACGGGGATGGCCGCGCGGAGCATGAGCTGGCCCGCGTGGCGCCGCACGCCCTCGAGCGTGAGCCCCCGCAGCGTGATCGGCGCCGTCGGGTCGGCCACCCGCTGCTCCAGCCGCGCCATGAGCCGCGCCTCGGCCGTCACCCCGCGCGACAGCGTGACCTTGAGCACACGGCTCGCCTCGTCGAACTCCCAGTCCTTCAGCACCGTCGTCTGCCGCACCGCCCGGCGCGGGCCCTTGCTCGCCTGCGCCGGCACCGTGGCGTCCACCGCCAGCGGCACCAGCCCCTCGGGCACGTGCAGCCGCCAGGCGAAGACCTCGCCGCGCAGCACCCGGCAGCGCCAGGCGACCTCGCGGCTCCAGCCCGCCTCGCTCAGTCGGCAGGTCTCGTTGGCGAAGACGTCGAACTCGGGCCGCAGCGGCGCGGTCTCGACGGCGACCAGGCTGTTGGGCCGGTCGTAGAAGCGGTAGGCGAGCTTCGGGCCGAGCTGGCGGACCCACTCGGGCAGGAGGCGGACGTCGATCTGGTCGGCCTCGACGGCGCGGCGGTGGCGCAGCTCGACCTTGGCGCCGGCCGCCACGCCCATGAGGCCCGACTGGCGCTCGACGTCGAGCGCCGTGAGCCGCGGGATGACGACCCCGTCGAGGCGCTGCATCGGCCGCTGGACCACCAGCGCGAGCTGTCCCTTGCCCTTCACCGCGTCGCGCAGCCGCACCGTGAGCACGCCGTCGGCCAGCTCGTAGTCGAGCAGGCCCGGGCAGGCGGCCTCGAGCACGTCGGCGCCCTCGCCGACCCTGACGCGGTAGCGGCGGACCCCGACGTCGTGGATCGTGTAGTCGATGCGCGCGCGCTGGGTCACCACCCCGCGCTCGAGCCGCGCCAGCATGGCCACGCTCGCCGTCAGCCGCGGCCGCAGCTCCTCCACGGCGAGCCGGATCGACGCCGGCAGACGCGGGTAGGCCAGCACCAGGGTCTGGCGGCCCGCCGCCGCGTCGGGCGCGTAGCCGTCGCTCACCCGCTCGAAGCCCTTGCGGCCCACCGCACGCAGCAGCAGGCCGGCCACCGCGCGGAAATACGCACGGCCCCCCTGGTGCTGAGCACCCGCCACCTCCACCGGCCGCCAGTCGAACTCCCCGACGTCCGCCGCCAGCACCTCCGTGCGCAGCGTCAGCGCCGCACGCTTCGCCACAGGCGCCGCGAACGTCGCGCTCACCTTCCCGGCTCGCAGCTCCCAGCGCGCGAGGCCCTTGCCCGCGACCGACCGAAGCTGCGCGCCCCGAGGCAGCGCCACCGTCAGCTCGCGAAGCTCGCCCTGGAGCATGTTCACCGTCAGCTCCGTCTCCGCCGTCAGGCTGCGCCGCGCCACCGTCACGCTCGCGTCGGCGTCCACGCGGAACACCGGCGCGACCGCCGCGGCCGGCGGCGTGGTGCGCCACACGAGGAACAGGCGCGGGCGCGCCGGCGGGTACAGCCGCCAGCCCTTCGCCGTGCGCTCGACCGGCGCCGGCGGCTGGGTCTCGAGGTCGTGGCACGGCGCCGGCAGGTCCACCGTCGTGGCCACCGCGGGCACGAGCGGCAGGACGCAGACGCGGAGGGTGGGGTCCTTGGCGACCATGGGCGCCCACTTGGCCGCGCGGAGCGCCGGGTCGCGCGCGAGGGCGGGCGCGAAGCGCCGCAGACGCGCCAGCCAGTCGCGGCCGTGGTAGACGGGGGCGCGGAACGAGAGGGTCAGCTCGCCGGGGGCCGCGGCGCCGGGGCTGACGGTGAGCCAGTAGGCGCCCTGCTTCAGCGTCACGCGTGCCGCCTGGCCGCGGGGCACGCGGCCGACGAGCGGGAAGGCGCTGGGCAGCAGGCGTACCGCGACGTCCTGGCGCGCGGGCCGCGCGAGCGTCATCGCCACGTCCACGACGAGCGCGGACCCCTCGAGCCGCGCGCGGCACGTGGCGGACGCGATCGGCGGCGGCTCGGCGTAGGCGAGGGGGGTGGACAGGAGGATCAGGGCCACTAGGGCAGTCAGCGTGTGGCGCGGCATCGCGCGATCTCCCAACCAGCCAGCGCGCTGCGCGGGCATTGCGTTCCCTGGGATATCCCCAGTATCATATCAGACAGGGGCCGGGAAGTGTCATACCCCTGTAAAAGGTTCGTAACAGGATCCCACACTATTTAGACGCGCATCGGCACGAAAGGTTCGGTTTGCGGGCGACGTGCTGGCCGAGATCCTGTAGAATGGGGGGCGTTGCCCCACAGCGCACGGGAGGATCTGCCATGTGCAGCCGGCTCGACGCCATCGTGCTCGCGCTCTCGCTGGTGGCCATCGCGTCTGGCGCCGCGGCGCCGCCTGACCGCGACGGCGACGGGTTGCTCGACGCGCACGAGCGCGCGCTCGGCACCGATCCCGCCCAGGCCGAGGCGCTCCGCGTCGTGCTCGACGACGGGCGCGAGCCCGAGGAACGGCGCAAGCAGGAGACCTACGACGCGACCAAGGACTTCCTGACGGTCGAGTTCGCCCACGTCGCCGAGGACCGCTACCTGTGGCGGGCCACCTTCGCGGCGCCGCCGCGGCTCCGCGACACCGTGTTCCACCTCTACGTGGACGCCGACGGCGACGCGAAGACGGGCCGCACGGGGCCGCCCGGCGGCTCGTTCACGGGCACCGACTACATGGTCAGCATCGTCGGCGGCGACGCCTACTGCGGGCACTACGACGCCGAGGGCACCCGCGCGCCCGGGCCGCCTGTGAGCTACGCCGTCCACGGCAAGGCGCTGCTCGTCACCCTCGACGCCGCGCTCGGCCGCGACGCCCAGGGCGTCCGCTACCGCCTCTACGTCCTCTGCCACAGCGTGACCCAGGGCGGCCAGCGCGCGGCCATGAGCGACTCGAGCGGCAAGCGCCCCGTCGCCGGCGTCCCGCTGACCGGCCGCAAGAAGATCCTCCGGCCCTGCGACTACCGGGCCAGCTTCCAGGTCGATGCGACCTTCGGCACCCACCGGCTCCAGCGCCTGCTGCGCGCGAGCGACACGGTCGTCGTGGGCCACGACGGGCTCGAGCTCGACGGCTTCGTGCCCGACCCGTTCACCTCGCGGCGATGGCCCCACGTCAAGCGGGTGCGGCCCGCCGCCGTCGCCGCCGCGAAGGCGCCCAGGGCGGGCAGGTTCCACCTCGGCTTCATGATGTACGACGACGACCGCCACACCGACCGCGTCTCGCTCCACGTCGGAGGCAAGCTCCAGGGCGTCGCCGTGGCCAACGCCGACAGCAACCGCACCTGGCTCTACTGGCTGCGCGCCGCCCGCGAGTTCCAGGCCGGCGAGCGGGTCGAGCTGCGCGCCGCCGGCGGCAGCGGCGCCCACCCCATCATCAACGTCGTGTTCCTGCCGCGGCCGCCCGAGACCCGCTCCGTGCGCCACGCCGTCGAGCACATGGCCGCGTGCACCCCCGCGGACCGGCCGCGGCGCGTGCTCCTGTCGTGGACCACCACGTGGCCCTGCGCCACCCGCTTCGAGTACGGCCGCGACAGGGCCTACGGCACGGCGGTGGAGGCGGAGGGCCGCTGCCTCGTCCACCGCGTCGTGCTCGACGAGCTGGACCCGGGGGTCGAGTACCACGGCCGGGCGAGCGGCACGCGGCGCGACGGCGAGCGCTTCGTCGGGGCCGACTTCGCCTTCCGCGCGGCGCCGCCGCGGCCCGCCGCGCCGCGCGACGCGCTGAGCGCCGTCCCGCTCGCGGTCGTGCACCCGCACCGGTTCGCCGTCGAGGCGTGGCCGGTGACGACGGGCCTGCCCTTCCCCCAGGGCGAGCTGGCCAGCGGTGCCGGCGTCCGCGTGATGCAGGGCAGGGAGGCGGTGCCCGCGCAGGTGCGGGTGACCGGGCGCTGGCCCGACGGCAGCGTCAAGTGGCTGCTCGTGACGTTCGCCGCCGCGGCGAAGGCCGGGCGTGCGGGCGCCTACCGGCTCGAGTACGGCCGGCTGGTCGGGCCGACGCCGCCGCGGCCCGAGCGCGTCGCCACGTCGGGTCCCGACGGGGTCGCGGAGCGGACCGGCAAGCTGGGCTTCCTCATCGACCGCCGCGGCGAGCTGACCCGTTTGCCGGGCTGGCGGGCCGTCGGCGGGTCCGACGCCGCGTGCCGCACGATGGCCGTTGCCGCCGACGGGACGCCGCTCAGGCCCGCGGCCGGCGAGGCGCAGGTGGTCGTCGAGCAGAACGGCCCGCTCCGCGCCGTCGTGGCGACCGTGTCGCACCTGGTCGACGGCAAGGGCGAGCGGGTGCTGCGCATCGAGAAGCGGATCGAGGCCTGCCGCGGCATGCCCTTCGTGCGTATACACCACACCTTCGTCGTGACGGGGCCCGAGCGGTTCGCCAGCCTCAAGGAGCTGTCGTACCGCCTCCCTGCGTCGGGAGCGGACGAGCCGCTCCAGGTGCCCGTGGTCGGGGGCGGGGCGGTGGGCCTCGACCCGCTCGTGCACGTCGTGCGGCAGCGCCTCGACGGCGACTACGCCACGAGCTTCGCGCGCGAGGAGACGGTCAAGCCAGGGCGGCTCGCCGGCTGCATCGTGCGCCCGGGGAGCCCAGGCTTCGCCGTCGCCGTGCGCGACCTGTGGCAGAACTACCCCAAGGGGTTCTCCGTCCGGCTCGACGGACTGCACGTGGACCTCTGCCCGCCCTTCGAGCCCGGCCTCTACGACCGGTTCCCCTTCGAGAAGGAGGGCCACCACCTCTACTACTACCTGCTGGGCGGCCGCTACAAGCTCAAGCGCGGGCTCGCCAAGACCCACGAGCTGCTCCTGTGCTTCGAGCCCGACCCGAAGCGCCGCGAGCGGATCTGCACCCTCTTCCAGCGGCCCCCGCTCGCCACGGCGCCGCCCGAGTGGTACTGCGCGAGCGGCGCCTTCTACGCCGTGCACCCGCGCGACACCGAGCGCTTCGCGCTCTACGAGCAGGCCATCGCCCGGAACCTCGCGGCCTACGCCGAGCGCCAGGCGCGCCAGCACGACTTCGGCATGCTCAACTACGGCGACTGGTACGGCGAGCGCGGCTCGAACTGGGGGAACGTCGAGTACGACACCCAGCACGCCTTCTTCCTCGAGTACATCCGCTCGGGCGACCCCGACGCCTTCTTCCTCGGCTGCGCCACCGAGCTCCACAACCGCGACGTCGACACCGTCCACGCCAGCCCCGACCCCCACGAGCGCGGCGCCGTCTACGTCCACCAGATGTGCCACGTCGGCGGCTACTACGCCAAGAGCGTGCCCGGCACCCTCGGCTTCCCGAGCGCCGGCTACACGGTCAGCCACGCGTGGACCGAGGGGCACTTCGACCACTACTTCCTCACCGGCGATCGCCGGTCGTACGAGACGGGCTGCGCGGTGGCCGACTACTTCATCCGCAAGCAGCTCGGCCGGCCCTACGACTTCGCGACGACCCGCACCCCCGGCTGGCAGCTCATCATGCTCGCGGCGACCTACGCCGCGACGGGCGACCCCTACTACGTCAACTCCATGCACATCGTCGTGGTGCTGGTGCTCGCGGCGCTGGACGTCGAGCGGAGTGCGCTGCCGGCGCATCAGCGGGAGGGCCGCAAGCCCTACCAGGTCGGCGGCTGGTCGCGGATGATGCGGCCAGGGCACTGCCAGTGCGAGCCGCGCCACCGCGGCAACGCCGGGTTCATGGTCGCCGTCCTGCTCTCGGGGCTGAAGTACTACCACGACGTGACGGGGGACCCGCGGGTCAAGGAGGCGATCATCCGCGGCGCCCACTACCTGCTCGACGAGTGCTACAGCGACGAGACGAAGGGCTTCCGCTACACCTCGTGCCCGAAGACGCGCTACCGCCCCGGCGCCTCGCCGCTGATGGTCGAGGGCATCGCCCGCGCCTGCGTGTGGACCCGTGACGCGCGCCTGCGCCGCTGCCTCGTCGAGAGCCTGCCGCTCGGCGCGCGCGGCTCGGCCTACGGCAAGGGCTTCTCGATGTACTACCGCTGCGCCCCCCGCCTCCTCGCCGACCTCGCCGAGCTGGGCATCCCGCTCGAGGCGAGCAAGTGACCCGCCGCGCGGCGCCCGCGGGATGGCTCATCGCGTGAAGTGCACTGCCAGCCTGTAGACGTGTTCGTTCACCTGCTTCATCAGGTCGGTCATGTCGAGGTGCGGCTCGAAGCTCTGGTTGACGTGGGTGCCGTACTTGAACCAGTGCCAGCCGACGCAGTTGCGGTCCTCGAGGAGGCTGAGCGCGTGGTGTGTGTAGAAGAGGCCGCGATGGCGCTGGGTCTTGACGAGGAACCCGGCGTTCGCGCTGCCGACGTTGGCGTCGGACCATCGGCCGAGCGTGTTGAACCCCTGTGTGCGGAGCATCTTCGCCGTGGCCTCGGCCCACGCCGAGCGGCTGTCGAAGGCGGCCTTCTCGGCGGCGTCGTCGAACATGCTCAGGTTCACCGAGCACAGCCCGACGGAGATGAACAGACAGCCTTCTGGATCGACCAGCCACCACCGGCCGTTCAGGCGCTTGGTGTAGAAGAACCCCGTCGCTTCCATCTTCGGCCCGGAAGCCAGTCCGCCGTACTTGCTGAGCTTCACAGCTTGCGGACGGAACCCGCTCAAGTCGGCGGGGGTGCGCGCGGCGACCTCGATCCAGCGGCCGTCGTGCTTGCGCACAGCGTGCTCGGCGAGCGCCGGCGCCAGGCGCACGGCCATCGCGAGGATGAAGATCAGGCGGATACGCGCGACTCTGCCGTTCGGACGTGGCTCAGGTTCCATTCCTGCCTTCCCATCGATTGTGGGAAGCTGGTCACGGGCAGTGGTGTAGTGGTTCAGCGTGAGCTGGACAATCGGGCGTCGGCCCGGCCGGCCGTCCCTGGCGGGGTGTTCCCGAGCAGAGACCGCATCCGTTGCACCAGCCAGGCGGATGATAGGCGTCTCCTTTCCTGATGTCAAGTCGGGGGACACTCCGATCGGTAGATCGGCGATCTGGGTCAGGTCCTGAATCTCATCTTCCTGGTTGCCGGGCGGGGAACGTCCTGGCATGATGCCGGCGCTATGGCGAGGCCGCTGCGCGTCGATGTCCCCGAGGGTCTCTACCACGTGACCAGCCGCGGGCTGGCACGGCGAGCCATCGTCCGCGACGACGCCGACCGCGAACGGGCGGCTCTGGCCGCCCAGGAAAGTGAAGCCTGGGACCTGACCCCTGCCCCGACCCGTGACCCAAGCAGTTGCAGCCTCCACCGCAACGGGTACAATGTCCCCATCACCGTACGATCTACTGCAACGGGAGACATTGGATGACCCGCCGCTCGTTCCTCGAGCGCCTCGGCCTCGGCGCCGCCGCGCTGGGCCTGCCGAGAGCACTGCGTGCAGCGGGGCCCAAACGCAAGCGGCCCAACGTGCTGCTGATCTTCACCGACGACCAGGGCACCCTCGACGCGGGCTGCTTCGGCTCGACCGACCTCTACACCCCGCACATGGATGCGCTCGCCCGGCGCGGCGTCCGCTTCACCCAGGCATACGCCCACACCGTGTGCTGCCCGGCGCGAGCGATGCTGATGACGGGCCGCTATCCGCAGCGCGCCAACGTCAATAGCTGGCAGCAGGGCAACGCCAAAGGCCCCAAGGGCCTCAACATGTTCCTCTCGGAGATCACCCTGGCCGAGGTGCTGAAGGCGGCGGGCTACCGCACGGCGCTCTTCGGCAAGTGGCATCTCGGCGCCCACTTCGACCACGGGCCGACCCGCCAGGGCTTCGACGAGTTCCTTGGCATCCGCGACGGCTTCATCGACAACTACAACCACTTCTTCCTCCACGGCAAGGGCTACCACGACCTCTACCGCGGCACCGATGAGGTCTTCCGCAAGGGCGAGTACTTCCCCGACCTGGTCGTCGCCGAGACCCTGCGCTTCCTCGAGGCGAACAAGGATGGGCCGTGGTTCGTCTACCTGGCCTTCAACATCCCGCACTACCCCGAGCAGGCCGACAGCAGGTTCGACGAGCGCTACAAGGATCTGCCCATGCCGCGTCGGTCTTACGCGAAGATCGTCTCGACGACCGACGACCGCATGGGCCGGGTGCTCGCGAAGCTCGACGAGCTGGGCCTCCGCGACGACACGCTCGTCATCTTCATGAGCGACAACGGCTACTCGGCCGAGGACTACCGCATCCGCGTGGACGGCCACGCCAGCGGCCTGCCCAAGGGCCACAGGTACGGCGCGAACGGCGGCGGCGGCAACACGGGCAAGTGGCGGGGCCACAAGGGCACGCTCTTCGAGGGCGGCATTCGCGTGCCCGCCATCATCAGCTTCCCCGGCCGCATCCCCGAGGGCGAGGTCCGCGACCAGGCCGTCACCGCCATGGACGTCCTCCCCACCGTCTGCGAGCTGTGCGACGTGCCGCTGCCCAAGGCGAAGCTCGATGGCAAGAGCCTGACGGCGGTGCTCGAGGACCCCAAGGCGCCGTCGCCCTACAAGGTGCTCCACTGGCAGTGGCAGCACAACTGGGCCGTCCGCGAGGGCGACTGGAAGCTCATCGCCACCGGCCGCGGCAAGAGGCAGAACCTCTTCCTCGGCAGCCTCGCCGACCCCCAGCCCGAGCAGAAGAACTACGCCACCGAGAAGCCCGACCTCGTCAAGCGGCTCACGGCGCTGCACGAGGCCTTCGTGAGGGACGTGACGCCCAAGGGAGACGAGCGATGACGGGTCGGCGCCCCACGCGACGCGAGCTCCTTGAGGCTCTGGGCCTTGGCGCGGCGGCGCTGGCGCTGCGCGGACTATCGAGGGCCGCCGAGGTGAAGACGCGACGACCGAACATCCTCTACATCATGTCCGACGACCATGCCGCCCCCGCCATCAGCGCCTACGGCGGCTTCCTCGCGAAGGCCGCGCCGACCCCACATCTCGACCGCATCGCGCGCGAGGGCATGCTCTTCCGCAACTGCCTCGTCACCAACTCGATCTGCACCCCCAGCCGCGCCGCCATCTTCACCGCCAAGTACAGCCACCGCAACGGCGTCTACAAGTTCACCGCCCTCGACCAGAGCCAGCCCACCCTCCCCAAGCTCATGCAGGCCGCGGGCTACCACACCGCCATCGTCGGGAAGTACCATCTCCACTCGAATCCCGTCGGCTTCGACTACTGGTCGATCCTGCCCGGCCAGGGCCGCTACCACGACCCGCAGTTCGTCGAGATGGGCGGCGAGCACGCCAGCGGCTGGGTCAAGCGCGGCAGGAAGACCGTCCACAAGGGCCACTCGTCCGACGTCATCGCCGACAAGGCCATCGCCTACCTCGAGACGATCCGCCCGAAGGACAAGCCCTTCTTCTTCTGCTGCCACTTCAAGGCGCCCCACGACACCTGGCAGTACGCCCGCCGCTACGAGAGCTACCTCGCCGACGCCGACGTGCCCGAGCCGCCGACCCTCCACGACGACTACCGCACCCGCTCCGACGCCCTGCGCCGCTCGACCCAGAAGATCGGCGTGCAACACACCGCCTACGTCAAGCCCGGGCAGCAGCCCGACGAGCGGAAGCGGCGGAGCGCCTGCTATCAGATCTACATCAGGAAGTACCTGCGCTGCGTCAAGGGCATCGACGATAACGTGGGCCGCATCCTCGACTACCTCGACGAGTCGGGCCTCGCGAAGGACACCATCGTGGTCTACACGGCCGACCAGGGCTTCTTCCTCGGCGAGCACGGGCTCTACGACAAGCGCTTCTTCTACGAGGAGGCCCTGCGCATGCCCTTCCTCGTCCGCTGGCCAGGCCGTGTGAAGCCCGGCTCGGCGAACGAGGACATCGTGCTCAACGTCGACTTCGCGCCGACCCTCCTCGAGGCCGCCGGCGCCAGCCCGATGCCCGAGGCCCAGGGCCGCAGCTTCCTGCCCCTGCTCGAGGGCAGGGCGCCCGACGACTGGCGGCAGGCCATGTACTACCGCTACTACGTCTCACACTTCAACACCGAGCCCCACTACGGCGTCCGCTCGAAGACCCACAAGCTCATCTGCTACCACCGCCTCGGCCAGTGGGAGCTCTTCGACCTGGCCAGGGACCCCGCCGAGCTGAACAACGTCCACGGCGACCCCGCCTATGCCGACGTCGTCAAGGAGCTGACCGCCGAGCTCGCGCGGCTTCAGAAGGAGCTCGGCGACGACCCCGACGACGTGGGCGACCGCCCACGCACGGGGTTCGAGAAGAAGAGATCGTGAGACGGAAGGAGTGACCGCATGACGCCATCTCGCCGCCGCTCGCTCGCCGCGACGGTGCTCCTGGGCGCCTTGGCCATCGCCGCTGCGGCCGGAGCAGGGGAGCAGCCTGCGCTGCGCTTCGCCAACATCTTCGGCGACCACATGGTGCTCCAGCAGGGCAAGCCCGTGCGTATCTGGGGCTGGGCCGAGCCGGGCGCCGAGGTCGCCGTCTCGATCACCATCGACGAGCAGGCGGGCAGGGTGAGCTACTTCGGCGACACCGACTGGCCCTTCGGGCGGCACCAGACCAAGCGCGCCAAGGCCGATGCCAAGGGCGCCTGGCAGGTGGTGCTCGACCCGATGCCCGCGGCCCTCGCCCCGAGCGTCGTCGTCGCGAGGAGCGGCGGCCAGCAGGCCGTCATCTCCGACGTGCTCGTCGGCGAGATCTGGGTGTGCAGCGGCCAGAGCAACATGGTGTGGGGCAACTGGTGCGCCAAGAACATCGAGCAGCCCGGCGCCATCTTCGCCGGCATCCGATACGTCCGCATGGACGCCACCTACTACAAGCCGCTCGACGATCTCGAGCGGAAGCCGGCCTGGACCGTCTGCTCGCCCGAGGCAGCGAAGCGCTTCGCCGCCGTGCCCTACCTCTTCGCCCGCTTCCTCCACCTCTACCTGAGGGTGCCGGTGGGCATCGTGATGAACGCACGCGGCGGCACCACGGGCCAGGCCTGGTGTTCCCGCGACGCGCTCGACAGCCTCGACGTCAAGGAGATCCGGGAGATCCTCGCGGCCTACGACGCCGAGACGGCCCGCTGGGACGACGACGCGGCTCGCGAGCAGATCCTCAAGGACTGGGAGGCCGCCGTCGCCAAAGCGAAGGAAGACTGGCAGAAGAAGGCCGACGCGGCCACCCAGGCGGGCAAGAAGCCGCCGCGCCTGCGTCCGCCCCGCAAGCCGGGCGACCCGCGCCGCGGCTGGTCGCCGCCCGCGGGCATGTTCAACGCCGTCGTCTGGCCCATCCGCAAGCTCGCCATCCGCGGCGTCCTCTATTACCAGGGCGAGAACAACCAGTTCGGCCGCTGGAGTCAGTACGAGCACACCTTCCCCAAGGTCATCGCCTCGCACCGCGCGGCCTTCGGCGAGCCCGGGCTGCCCTTCGGCATCATCACCATGCCCGGCTGGGGCGACTTCGAGACGCCGCCCGAGGTGGCCTGCGTCGCCGACGGCTACGCCATCGTCCGCGACATCCAGACCCGCGTCCACGAGAAGACGCCCGGCACGGGGCTGATCACCATCTACGACGTGGGCAACTCGTTCATCCACCCCCACTGGAAGCGCCCCGTGGGCGAGCGCGCCGCACGCTGGGCGCTCGTGAAGGTCTATGGCAAGACCGAGCTCCGCCACCGCGGCCCGAAGTTCCGCGAGATGAAGAAGCAGGGCAGCAAGCTCCTGCTCTGGTTCACCCCCGACCCCGTCTTCGGCACCACGCCCGAGGAGTGGGCGAAGCTGCCCATCTGGGCCGCGGCGCCCGTCGCGCGCGAGGGGAAGGCCGAGCTGCGCGGGTTCGTCATCGCCGGCGCCGACCGACGCTGGTATCCCGCCCAGGCCAAGGTGAACAGCAAGGAGCGCTGCCTCGAGGTGTGGAGCGACCTCGTGCCCGAGCCCGTGGCCGTGCGCTACGGCTGGGCCCAGTGGCCCACGGGCAACCTGTGCTGCAACCACAACCTGCCCACCCCCACCTTCAGGACCGACGACTGGCCCCTGCCCAGGATGTACAGCCACACGCCCGAGCAGCGCGACGCCTGCCGCAAGGCCGTCGACGAGCAGCGCCGAGCCGCCCAGATCCAGGCGCTCGACCGCGCGATCCGCGAGGCCATGCTCTCGCCGCCCAAGCTCGAAAGGGAGCTCTACCTCGGCCGCATCCAGCGCGACCCCAGGCAGCTCCTCAGGAGCAAGGCCGCCCGCGTCGAGGCCATCCTCCAGGAATACGGTGACGACTGGCTCACGCGCTACTGCGCCGAGAACAACCCGGCCGTCGCCGCGAAGCTCCAGGCCCTCGAAGAGGCCCGCCAGGCGCTCGTCGCCGAGCTCGACAAGCTGCCGGAGGGCCAGTGACCGCGGGCGTGGGCATGGGTTGCTCCGGAGCCAGGAAGGGGGCGAGATGGGCTCCCCGCCGCGTGGGCCTATGCCGCCCTCACAGGGCTGGTCCCGTTGGCACGACCGGTTCCCGGGGCGTTGCCCCGGGCTTTCCCATCCCAGCCCTTCGCGCTGAGGAGGCCAGGACGGGACGGCCTGAGCCCAGGATCTTCGGGCCTCGCACCGCTCCCGGACGGCGACGAGCGTGGGGCCGGAGCGTGCACGCAGCCGGTGTCTGTCGGGGGCCGGACTTCACCCTGAAGGGTGAGACTCCAAACCGCCTGGCGCGCGTTGGGAGTCCACGCCTTCAGGCGTGAGTCACTCGCTCCCACGGGGGACAGGGTGGAGCGAGGGGGAGGAGGGGCGGCGGCATGGGGGCAGACGGGCTGGGCGGGCTCAGGTGTTGGGGTGCGGGTGGCGGCGACAGGCGCGGAGCTTGACGGCGGTGCCGCCGAACCCTGCCCGTTGTGCCATGGCCGCGCTCTCCCGCAGGCTTGCTGCACTCGCGCCGAGCCGTCTGCCGAGGGTCTCGTCGCCCGAGCGGCTAGGGGATGGCGAAGGCGAGGTCGGGGGCGGCGAGGACGGTGGGCCAGGAGCCGCTGTCGGGCTCGCGCTCGTGGAAGGTCTCCTCGGTGAGGAAGAGCTGGCAGCGGTAGTCGCCGGGCGGCAGGACGAGCTGGCCGGGGAGCGGGCGGGTCGGCTCCCACTCGGCGTAGAGCTCGACCGTCTGGGGCGGGAAGTCCTGGTCGTACCAGCGCGCGGCGGCGGTGGCGACGACCTGGTGTGCCGTCGGGGCCGCGCGCTGGTAC
>CBFDBL010000030.1:0-20815 GCA_965603035.1 uncultured bacterium | reverse complement strand
TCACCAGCCGCGGCAGGGCCCAGCGGGACCGTCACCTCGCGGAACGGCTGCGCCGTCAGTGAGCCTACGGGCTCCGGGATCCGGAGTCCACACTGGCCGCTTCCAACGACGTGCGCGCGCCTGACCCGCAAGGCCTGGCGCCACCCGCGCCTTGCATTACCTATGCAGAGGTCAATAGCTTTCAGCTTCCAACGGCTGCTGCGTGGGCCCGGGGTGGGCGCAGGCGGCGAGGGTGTGGCCGACGTTGAGCGCGATCTGGTCGAGATGCCTGGGGTACATTCCGACGACGACGGCGTCGGTGGGCTTGATGTGGTCGAAGGCCCAGCGGAAGGCGGCGCGGACGTCGTCCTGGGTGGCGCAGCGGCGGCCGGCGGCGAGGATCTTGAAGGCCAGGCACGTCTTGTCGGTGGCGAGGATCCGCTTGCACATCTCGGGCGGGTCGTCGTCGTAGAAGTGCTCCTGGACGTCGGTGGTGCCGGCGACGAGGGCGCTCTCGCGGTGCTGGCGGTTGAGGTTGTAGAAGCAGGCCATGTAGAAGTCGATGTCCCAGCTGCGCTCCTCGGCGTAGTCGATGACCTCGGGGTTGTGGGTGCCGAGTCCGACCTGGACTCCGCAGTCGCGCATGCACTTCAGGCGGTCCTCGACGCGGTCGATGTGTCCCTCGAGCCACCAGTTGTCGGTGCGGGCGCCGTGGTGGTAGATGCCGACGGCGCCGGCGGCGGCGAGGACGCGGATGTTCTGGCTCACGTCGTGCATCTCGCTGGCGGTCTGCGCGATCCAGTGGAGGGTGCCGCCGCGTCGGCGGTGCAGCTCGAGCCAGTGGAGCACGCGATGGTAGTCGCCGCGTGCCTGGAGGGTGTTGATGCCCGCGGCCTCGAGGCCCGCGAGGTACTCGACGGCATGCTCGGTGGTGAAGTAGTCGCGCATCTCCTCGCTGAGCTCGGGCGAGAAGTGCGAGTTGCCGCACAGCGGATTGCCGCCGCCGATGAGGCGGGTGATCTCGACGTCGCCGAAGGGGAGCCGGGGGATCGTCTGCATCATTCCCTCCCCGACTCGTCGCGGAAGAGGACGAGGAGGACGACCATCGCGAACAGGCCGATCCCACACAAGGTATACCAGAAGGCCGAGTAGTCGAGCAGGCCGCCCTGGGGCGTGAACATCCCGGCCAGGGTGCCGTTGAGCCATCCGCCGATCACCGGCCCCGCGCCGAGCAGGATGCCGTAGATCGTCTGCGCCGAGTGGCGCACGTCGGCCTCGGCCAGGCGATCGACGTAGATGAACGCCGTGGCGATGAAGCAGGCGAAGCAGACCCCGTGCAGGCCCTGGCTGGCCACGATGAGCGGGATCGACAGCGACGTGGTGCCGAAGATGGCGTAGCGCAGCACGTAGGCCGACGCGCCGATGCTCAGCACCCAGCGGAACCCCAGCCGCTTGAGCAGCAGCCCGAGCACCGCCATCATCAGGATCTCGGCGAACTGCCCGATGCTCATCGCCGGCATGATGTCCGCCTCCCGCAGCCCGATCCGCACCAGGAACTGCGAGGTCTGGATGAAGTAGACCTGGTGGATGCCCGCGATGAACAGGCTGGCGGCGACCAGCACGGCGAACGAGCGCCGGCGCAGCAGAAGGCCCAGCGCCTTGCCGACGGCCAGCCGCGCCCGCGCGTCCCGCTTCGGCGGCGTGTTCGGCAGGGTCAGGCAGTAGACGGCGTAGAGGATCGCCAGCACGCCCGAGGCCTTGAACGCATCGACCAGCCGCGTCGTGACGTCGGCTAGCTGCTCGCCGACCAGGAACGGCGGCTTCCACGTCAGGTGCAGGCCCGTCTGGAGCCACACCATCGGGAAGACCCAGGCCGGGACGATCCAGCCGACCGTGCCCCACAGCCGGACCCTCGGGAACTGGCTGCGCGGGTCCGTCATGTGCGAGAAGGCCAGCGAGTTGCTCAGCGCGATCGTCGGCGAGAAGGCGATGGCGGCGCCGACCGACAGACACAGCCACGCCGTGTAGGTCGTCTGGTAGGCCGTCAGGAACTTCAGGACCCCGCCCGCCACGAGCAGGCAGGCCATGAGCCGTTCGGTGGACACGTAGCGGTCGGCGAGCTGCCCGCCGACCATGGGCGCCAGCACGGCGCCGATGGTGCCCGAGATGCCCAGGATCCAGCCGACCTGGGTGTTGTCGAACCCCAGCCCGCCGTCGGCGACGCTCGCGCGCAGGAAGCGGCCGGCCACGGGCACCCAGAGGCCGAACATGGCCCACTGGAGGAACATCATGATCGACAGCCGCAGGCCCAGGAGCCTCGGCGGCGCGGGCGCGGCAGCGGTTCCCTCGGCCATCGCTCTCTCCTCTAGCGGTCGATGAGCAGCATGTCGGTCACGTCGAGTGGCAGGTGGACGAACAGGGCGCGGCCCGCGAACCTCGGCTCCAGCTTGCCTTGTCGCACGCTCCGCACCGAGCGTGCCCTCGGCAGGCCGCGGATCGCGACCGTCAGGCTCGCGATGGGCTCGCCCGAGTAGTTCAGCAGCGGGACGGCCAGTCGCGGCGGCCTCGGCGTGTCGATGCACGTCGTCTCCACGAGCCGCTCGCTGCACGTCACGGGCCGCGCGAAGCCCTCGGGCAGGAAGTCGTCCACCAGCCGGCGGCGCAGCGCCGCATCCATCGCCGTGGGCAGGAAGTGGCTGTAGGCCGAGTCCCGCGACCCGCGGTCGGGCGGCCGCAGCGGCAGGCCGCCCCTGAGCCAGGCCAGGGCGGGCAGGAAGCCGAAGAGCACGGCTCGCCCCTTGCCGTGGCGCTTCTCGACCACGGCCGGGCTGCCGTCGGTGAACCTGCCGAGCGGCTGGCCACCCGCGAGCGCGAGCCGCTGCTGCCAGGCGATCGCCGCGACGCGGCGCAGCGTGCCCCACTTCACACGGTCGACCGGCCTGGCGGGCGGGAGGTCCTGCTTGGCCAGGATCTGGGTCATCGCGGGATCCCTGACGATGTCGCCGCCCTTCGCGCCGTAGAGCGCCTCGGCGGCCGGGTTGGGCCTGTCGAGCTCGTTGCGGAAGCCGCCTCCGCACAGCGCGACCACCGTGCCGCCCGCCTTCGCCCAGTCGGTCAGCGCCTCGACGGCCCGCGAGTGCAGGTACTCCTGGGTGACGTAGATGAGCCTGTAGCCCTTCGCGCGGCCGTCGATCACGTCGTCCTCTGTGACGAAATCGACGGGCACCTGGCTGTGGCGGAGGGCGACGTAGAGGGCCTTGCGCTCGGCGTTGTGGACGGCGCCCTTGAAGTTCGTGTCGCCGGTCAGGATCTCGTCGACGCTTGAGAGCAGGAGGCCGACCTGCGCGGGACGCACCGTGCCGTCGAGCACGTAGTCCTCGAAGACGCCGGCGTCGTGGGTCGCCTGGTGGACGGCGCGCCACATGGGCAGGTCGTCGGTCAGGATGTGATTCTCGGTGTAGCCGACGCACAGCGGGACGGCGCAGAAGTAGTGGATGGCCTTGGCGCCGTGGGCGATGGCGGTGTAGAAGCTGAGGCGGAAGTCGCGCGGCGTCTCGCCCGGCGTGTGGGGCATCACGTACATCAGGATGGGCAGGCCGTGGTACTTGGCTCCGCAGCGGAAGGCCGAGGTGAGGTAGCCGACGGTCTGGACGCTGATCTCTGGGACGCCCCAGACGTAGTCCTCGCTCCACGGCATGGTCATGGCTCGCAGCTTGAAGGGCCGGACCCACTGGAGGTCGGTCACGAGGTAGTTGGCGTGGGGCGAGTAGTTGGCGCCGGTGCGGACGTGCGGCCCGATGCGCTGCTCGAGCAGCTTCGTGTGCTCGGCGTAGTGGGCGATGCCCGCCTCGACGGCCCACAGGCGCGAGTAGTAGTAGAGCGGGTCCTGCCGCTTCGTGGTGAACCTGGCCTCGGCGTCCCACTCGACGCCGCGGGCCTTGAGCCAGGCGGCGAACTTCGCGTCGTCGGCCTTGGCGGGCGGGATGTGGATCTCGTCGCCGAAGCTCACGATGCCGATCTGGTCGAGCTGGCCCTTCGCCTTCGCGTCGGCGATGCGCTTGCCCATCGCCTCGAGCGTGCCGGGCCGCCAGTGGGTGATGCAGGCGGTGCGGCGCCTCGGGACGCCCAGGCGCTCGGCCCAGGGCGTGTCCATGTGGGTGAGGGTGTTGCTGCCGAGCGCCAGGGCGAGCTTCGTCGCCTCCTGGCCGAGCGCGTTGTCCTGCCGCATGGCGCCGCTGAAGCCCATGAGGCCGTAGACGGGCAGCCGCTTCGGGACGGAGCCCCGCTTCGGGAACCTGGCGACCTGGGCGTTGAGCCACTGGAGCCACTCGAGCTGCGTGCGGATCACGCCGCCCTTGTGCTTGGCGAGCCAGGCCTGCTTCGCGGCGTCGCCCGGGATGAGGAAGCTGACGGGCGAGATGGTGCCGGGGACGCCCTTCACACGCACCTTGCGGATGGGCGTCAGCGCGCCGCCGTAGCCGGGCACGGCGAGCTCGACGATGAGGTCGAGCTGCTTGTCCTTGCGGCCCTTGTATCGCGCCTGGGGGAACCACACGCAGTCGCAGAGCGCGTCGCACACGGGGCCGAGGGGCACCCAGCCGCTGGCGTCGCCGGGCTGGAGGTACTCGGCGTCGGGGATGGTCGTGAGCTTCGCGGGGTCGAGCTCAGGCGCCAGGGCCTGCGGCGACACGAGCGCGCCCGTGGCGCGGATGACGCGGTAGCTCGTGGGGCTGGTGAGCCGGCCGCTCTTGAGCACGCGGGTGGTGGGCCAGTCGCGGACGTGGACCCAGTAGGGCGAGTGCTGGCCATTGTTGACGGGTGCGACGATGGGGATGCACGGGCCGAGGCCGTCCTTGGGGTTGGTGAAGCGGACGAACAGGTCGCCGGCCTGTGTGAGCCAGCCGTCGAGCTCGAGGTAGCGGGCCTTCTGGCGTTGGGTCTCGAGGCCGGCCGTGTCGTTGGTCAGGCACAGGACGTCGACGTGGCGCTTCGCGGCCATGGCCCTGGGCTTGTCGCCGTCGAGCTGCGGGCCGGCGATGAGGCGCAGGGTGGCGGGGCCGGCGGCGAGCTTCGCGGCGCCCTTCGTCTGCCACACGATGTTGTCGGTGCCGCCCCACGAGTAGCGGTGCATGGGCACGCGCTGGTGCTTGTTGAAGGCCCAGATCTTCGGGTCCTCGAGCCGGCCGAAGGTCTCGCGGTAGACGGCCTTGCCCTTCTGGCGGATCTCGACGGTGAACTCGACGGCGAAGCGGTAGGGCTGCTCGAAGCGCGCGGCGACCTGGTAGTCGGCGGCGTAGGGGACGTCGACCTGTTGCGTCGCCACGGCCTCCTGGCACTGCGCCGGCGCGCCCAGGCAGGCCTTGCGCGACAGGAAGGTGACGGCGAAGGTCGCGGCGTAGTAGTTCTCGCCCCACGGCACGGCCTGCCAGTCGCCCCGCTCGACCGCGAAGTCCTCGCCCTCGGCGAAAAGGCGGATCGCCTTGGCCCCGCCCGCGGCAGCAGAGGGAACGAGAGCGGCCAGACACAGGAGGCGAGGAAGCAGGCGCGTCACGGGCAAGGGCTCCACGGGCCGCGACTGGCCAGGAGACGGGTCGGGCACGGCCACTATAGGGGAGGGGTGCGATTGCTGCAAGCCCTGGAGCGAGTCGGCCGAGGGAGCGATCGGTGCCCGCCGCGAGGCGCTCGCGCTCGACGATGACGTGGAATCCGCCGCGCCGCGGCCAATTTGGGCTTGACGACGTGCGGGACCAGCGTGTATACTGTCTCATGACCTGAGCCACGTCCCCTGGATCTCCCCGTGGACTGGCGAAAGAGAGGTGTTGGTGAGGAAGGCAGGCCCTGCGGGCCTGTCGTTGGTTTTCCCCCCCTACAAGGTCTGTTTGTGCGGCGCACCTGGGGATGGCCCGCGCCATGGGCCGTGCCGGCGCGCTGCTGGTTCTGGGACAAAGGCGACACTCCGTGAGCAAGATGCTCGCTTCGGCGCGGGAGCCGGAGCCATCCCTCACGCCCATCTACAGCCTGGACGATCTCCCCGCGGAGGAACGCGCCGAGCTCGAGCGGATCGCCGGCCCTGGCCGCGAGCTGCGTGCCGTGGTCGACAGCGATCTGCTCGCCAGCGGCCACTACGGCCGTAGCCGCCTGGTGATCTGCGACGACCAGCTCCTGGTCACCGAGAACGGCGCGGCGGAGAAGCGCGTGGCCCTGGGCCGCGTGGCCTCGGCACACTGCCGCGACTTCGTCGGCAACGGCGTGCTCGAGGTCCACACCCGCAAGGGCCGCCGGGTCGAGCTGATCCGCTACTCGCGGACCATGTCGGACTCGTTCCAGGAGATCGCCGACCGCATCAACACCTCGCTCGACGTCAGCGAGGAGGAGCTCGAGGCCCAGGAGGAGGAGGTCGCCAAGATCTCCGGGCCCAAGGAGCAGACCACCTACCGCTGCCCGAACTGCGGGCACCCGCTGAAGTTCGCCTCCGACGTGTGCCCGAAGTGCACGAGCAAGCGGCTGGTGATGCTGCGGCTGCTGCGGCTGATGAAGGCGCACCTGCGCCTGGCGCTCATCTGCCTGGCGCTGGCCCTGCTGATGACCGTGGCCCGCCTGGGGCCGGGCTACCTGGTGAAGCTGCTGGTGGACAACTCGCTGACCGCGATGGCGGCGCCCATGGCCGAGCGGCTGTGGTGGCTGGGCCTCGTGGTCGGCATCTTCGTGGGCCTGCGGGCGATGAACGCGGTGACCTCGCACTTCCGCATCAAGCTCATGGGCGCGCTCGGCGAGCGGGTGGTCCAGGACCTCCAGCGCAAGCTCTACCGCACGCTCCAGCGCCTGAGCCTGAGCTACTACGAGCGCGAGCACACCGGCCGCATCATGTCCCGCGTGCTCAGCGACACGCGGGCCGTGCAGAACTTCGTGGTCAACGGCTTCCAGCAGATGCTCATCCACTCGATGATGATCGTGGGGATCTGCATCGTGCTGTTCGTCAAGAACTGGCAACTGGCCGCCGTCGCGCTCTGCCCGATCCCCATCGTCGTGCTGGTGGGCCGCCACTTCGCCCGCCGCTTCCGCTGGCTCTTCCGCATCGCGCGGCGCCGGCTCGCCACGCTCTCGGCGACCGTGGCCGAGCGGATCTCGGGGGTGCGCGCCCAGGAGGACCGGGAGATCGGCAGCTTCGAGGCCCGGCTGCGCGACTGCTACAACGCCCGCATGGCCGCCGTCAGGACCCACGCCAAGTTCAGCCCGGCCGTGACCTTCATGATGGGCATCGGCGTGCTCGCCGTCTGGTACATCGGCGGCCGCCAGGTGCTCGGCAACGCCCTCTCGCTCGGCACCCTCATGCTCTTCATCAGCTACATGAACCAATTCTACAACCCCGTCCAGCAGCTCCTCAACCTCACCCAGTCGTTCCAGCACACGGCGACGGCGGCGGAGCGGGTGTTCAGCGTCATGGACATGCCCTCCGACGTGGGCGACCACAGCCGCGCGAGCGACCTCGAGGCGGTGGCCGGCCGCATCGAGATCCGCGGCGTGTCCTTCGCCTACGACGAGGGCGAGCGGGTGCTCAAGGACATCGAGCTGACCGTCGCGCCGGGCGAGATGGTCGGCCTCGTCGGCGAGACCGGCTCGGGCAAGAGCACCCTCGTGAGCCTCGTGTGCCGCTTCTACGACCCCGTCAAGGGCTCGATCACCCTCGACGGCACCGACCTGCGCGACATCAGGATCAAGAGCCTGCGCGGCAACATCGGCATGGTGCTCCAGGACACCTTCCTGTTCGCCGGCAGCGTCAAGGAGAACATCGCCTACGGCCGGCCCGAGGCCTCGATGGAGGAGATCATCCGCGCCGCCAAGGCCGCCAACGCACACGAGTTCATCATGAACCTGCCCGACGGCTACGACGCCGAGGTCGGCGAGCGCGGCGTCATGCTCAGTGGCGGCGAGAAGCAGCGCATCTCGATCGCGCGAGCCATCCTCAAGGACCCCGCCATCCTCATCCTCGACGAGGCCACCTCCGCCGTCGACACCGCCACCGAGGCCTCCATCCAGGAGGCCATGGACCGGCTCGTCCACGGCCGCACCACCATCGCCATCGCACACCGGCTCTCGACCCTGCGCAACGCCGACCGCCTCGTGGTCATCGAGCGCGGCGAGATCATCGAGGTCGGCACCCACGTGGAGCTCATGGCCCGCGACGGCACCTACGCCAACCTGGTCCGCATCCAGGCCAGCTTCGGCCAGGACATCGCGATCGCGAGCTGACACCACCCCAGCGGAGAGCCCCATCGTGGACGCGCAGGACGACTTCCTCCTCCAGCCGTCCGACATCCGCTTCGGCCGCGGCGGCGACGGCCAGATCGTCATGTCGCTCCGCGGCCGCGTCGTCGCCGTCGGCAACGTCATGGCCGCCTCGCCCATCACCGACCCGCGCCGCATGGTCTCGATCCGCGACGACCGCGGCGAGGAGATCGGCATCCTGCCCGACGTGGACGCCCTCGACCCCATCTCGCGGCAGGTCATCGCCGACGAGCTCGAGCGCGCCTACTTCATGCCCCGCATCACCGACATCCTCGACGTCCACGAGGATCTCGGTGTCGTCAGTTGGCTGGTCGAGACCGACAAGGGCGAGCGCACCTTCCACGTCCGCAACATCCGCCAGAACGTCCGCAAGATCGGGCGCCGACGACTCGTCATCAAGGACGTGGACGGCAACCGCTACGAGATCAGCGACTGGGCCGCACTCCCAGGCCCCGCCGAGAAGCTGCTCCAGCCATACCTCTAGCCCGCGCTCCTAGCCCGCATCGAGTTCCATCAGCAGCACCCGCGCCTCGTCGGCCTCGTCGGAGTCGGGGCAGCGCGCGAGGATCATGTTGAGATAGCGGCGCGCCGCGTCGTTCCTGTCGTTGGCCATGAAGTTGCGTGCGAGGCTGAGCCATCGGGCGGCGCTCCCGGCGGTCTTGGGGGGCGGCTTCGGGCCTGGCTTCGCCGTCGGCTCCGCGGCGGTCGTGGGCTTCGGGTCTGGGGGTGTGGCCGAGGCCTGCGCGCCCTGGAGCTCGCGGAGCCTGAGCGCGGCCGTGCGCGCGACGCGGAAGCCCTTGAAGGCGGCCGCGAGCGTCCCGAGCGCCGCGATGGCCCCGTCGCGGTCGGTCTTCGCCTGCTGCTCGATCGCCTGGAGGCGCTCGCCGCCGAGGGTGGCGATCTGGCGCAGGATGGCGGCGGCGCGCTCCGAGAGGGCGCTCTTGCGCTTCGCGCGCGCCAGCGCGATGAGGGCGGTGTAGGCCTCGGCGAACTTCCCCTCCTCGAGGAGCGTCTCGCCCGCCTCGACGGCCGCCACCGCCTTCTCGCGCTGCTCCACCGTCATGCCCGTCGTCACCGACCAGTAGAGCTCGCGCGTCAGCTCGCGCGCCTCGGCACACATCGAGTGCCCCACGTCCTTGTACCAGGCCGTCGTCACCTTGTAGCCCTTGCGCTCGAGATCGGCGGCGAAGTTCCGCGCGATGTCGATCCGGCTCCTGTCGGCCTCGCCGCACGTCACGGCGAACGGCACGTACTTCGCCTTCGCGTTCGGGCTGCCCCAGCTTCCCGCCGAGTGCGCCGCGCACGCGACGACGTGCTGCGGACACTCGAGGGTGAAGCGATGGGCGAACTGCGCGCCCGCCGAGAAGCCGGTGATGAAGAGCTTGCGCTGGAGCTTGTACTGCTGCCCGAGCTCCTTGAAGATCGCGACCATGTTCCTGCCAGGCTCGTTCTTCGCCGTGGGGAACTGGTAGGTGCCCTTGAACGTCGGGCCGACGACGATGCACTGCCCCTCGTCGGCAAACTTCGCCCAGCCGAGCGCACCCTCGCCTTTGCCGCCGAGCCCGTGCACCGCGACCAACAGCCAGTAGGTCCGCGCCGCGTCGAAGTCGCTCGGCAGGTAGACCCAGTACTCCTGTGTCAAGTCGCTCTTGAGCCGCCGCTTCGACTCCTGCTCGCCCGCCCGCGCCGCCGAGGCGACGACGGCGAGCAGACAAGCGGCGAGGCCCAGGCGAATCGGCATCGAGACTGTCTTGGGGATCATCGGCTGGCCTCCTGCCCCGTTCCCTCCATTGTAGCCTGGGGCTCCGCGCCTTCAAGGCGGTTTGACGGCGGGCCGTCGCGGCGCGAGAATCGCTCTGCCATGGCCACCATCGAGATCGGCGACGACCGCTTCGTGTGCGAGCTCGCGGCCGATGCCGAGCCGGCCGCCGAGGTCGGCCCCGGCACCACGGTCAGGGTCCGCTGCCGACACGCCTGCGACCGCGCCGTCGGCCCCGGGCCCGTGCGCGCGGAGGCGCCGAACCCCGCGACCGGCCCCATCGCCGTCGCCGGCGCGATGCCGCGACAGGCGCTGCGCGTCGAGATCCTGGCCATCGAGCCCGACCCCGTCGGCCACGTCGCCGCGAGCCCCGACGGCTCGATGCGGCCCATCCCCATCCAGGACGGGCTGGCCTGCTTCGACGACGCGATCCGCATCCCCATCGCACCCATGATCGGCGTGCTCGGCGTCGCGCCCGACGAAGGGAGCTGGGCGACGATGGACTGCGGACCCTTCGGCGGCAACCTCGACACCAACGACGTCGCGGCGGGGGCGACGGTCTGGCTGCCCGTCTTCCAGCCGGGCGGGTTGCTCGTGCTCGGGGACGTGCACGCGGTGATGGGCGACGGGGAGATCGGCGGGCAGGGCCTCGAGGTCGCGGCCGAGGTCACCCTGCGCGTCGGCATCGAGCCCGAGCCGCTGTCGGGCGCCGTCTACCTGGTGCGCGGCGGCGAGCTCATGACCCTCGGCACGGGCGAGACGCTGGGCGAGGCCTGCGGGCGTGCCGCGGAGGCCATGGCGAGGCTCGTCGCCGAGCAGTGCTCGATGGAGCCCTTCGCCGCGAGGAAGCTGCTCGGCCTGCTCGGCCAGTTGCGCATCGGCCAGCAGTGCTGCCGCGTCAAGTCGGCCCGCGTCGCCGTGCCGCTCGCCTGTCTGCCCTGCCTGGCTCCGACGCCCGAGCGCGCTTGACGACCCCGTGCACACTTGCCATACTGCCCGCCGCGTTTCCCGGACTCGCAGGCGTTCCCTTCTCTCAGGAGCTGGCCATGGCCAAGCTGCGGCCGACGGTGGGCGACACGAGCTGGTTCGTGCGCGACCGCCTCGACCTGATGGGCGTGCCCGGCGGGTGGGACATCAAGACGCCCAAGCAGTTCATGCCCCGCAAGTGGGTCGAGGTCGCGGGGCAGGGGTGAGGGAGAGCCACCCCAGGCGTGCGTTTCGTCAAGCCAGGCGCAACCGCTCGCGACGGATGGGTAAGGAAGTGGAAGTCTCTTCTCGCGGGGCACGGAGACCCCGCCTGCAAGTCGCTCGCTGGTCCTGTCTGGCGCTGCTGTGTGCGGCCAGCGCGTTGGGAGGTATGCCCGTGACTGGGAAGGCCAACCCCGACCTGAAGCCCTTCGACGACCTGATGATCGCGTTCGTCACCGAGCAGGGCGCGCCGGGCGCGGCGCTCGCCGTGACGAAGGACGGGCGGCTGGTCTACGCCCGCGGCTTCGGCCTCGCCGACCGCAAGACCCGCGAGCCGGTCGAGCCGACCTCGCTCTTCCGCATCGCCAGCATCTCGAAGCCCGTCACCGCCGTCGCCGTGCTCCAGCTCGTCGAGCGCGGCAAGCTCAAGCTCGACGACAAGATCTTCAGCATCCTCAAGCACGAGCCCTTCCTGCCCGAGGGGGCGAAGGTCGACCCCCGCCTCGACCAGATCACCATCCTCCACCTGCTCCGCCACACGGCGGGGTTCGACAAGGACGCGTCGCTCGACCCGATGTTCCGCTCCGTCCAGTTCGCCGGGCTGCTCGGCGTCGAGCCGCCGGCGAAGCCCGACCACATCATCCGCGTGATGCGGGGCAGACCCCTCGACTTCGACCCCGGCCAGCGCTACGCCTACTCGAACTTCGGCTACTGCCTGCTCGGCCGCGCCGTCGAGGCCGTCACCGGGCAGGCCTACGAGGCATACGTCCGCGAGCACGTCCTCGCCCCGCTCGGCATCACGCGGCTGCGGATCGGCAGGACCCCGCTCGCGGGCCGCGTGCCGGGCGAGGTCCGCTACTACGACGAGAAGGCCCGGCGGCGCAACGCCGTGCTCGGCGAGCGGCTCGGCAAGCCCGTGGCGACGCCCTACGGCAGTTGGTACCTGGAGGCGATGGACGCCCACGGCGGCTGGATCGCCTCGGCGGTGGGCCTGGTGCGCTTCGCCTCGGCCTTCGACCGGCCGGCGAAGTGCCCCATCCTGAGCGCCGCGAGCATCAGGGCGATGTTCGCCCGCCCCGAGGGCCTCGCCGGCCACGATGAGGAGGGGAAGCCGCGGGCCGCCTACTACGGCTGCGGCTGGCGGGTCCGGCCCGTCGGGCGCAAGGCCAACCACTGGCACACCGGCGGCTTCAGCGGCACCTCCACCCTGCTCGTCCGCCGCCACGACGGCCTCAACTGGGCCGTGCTCTTCAACACGCGCAGCGGCCCCGCCGGCAAGGCCCTCGCCTCGATGATCGACCCGCTCGTCCATCGCGCCGCCAACGCCGTGAAGACTTGGCCGACGGGCGACCTCTTCGACCAGCTTCAGTGAGCCGGCTCGCGGGATCGCGGGCCGCGTATTGGCCTGTCGGGCCATCGGGGCGGGGCTCTGCCAGCCGGGCGGGTCAGTGTCGCGGTACACAAGATCGCGGTACGCCCCCTTTACGGCCGTCTATGGGCAAATCTCCAGGACAGGTCTCCTGGGTCGCGCAAGCCCTCCGGAACGCCTAGGACGGCGTTTCTGCGTGTCTGGTTTCTCGGACGCACAACGATATATATCCCAGCCACTTATGGAGCCCGATCCGGGCCGGCCGGTGCCCGGATCGACGTAAGTCGAGGTCCTCGTCCAGCCGCCCATTCCGCCGCCTCGAGCAGCCTCCAGACCCCACAGACGCGGCCCGGCAGCCTCGCGTCCGCTGCCGACATATTCGCTTATCCGGATATCCGGATATCCGGATATCCGGATAAGCGAATATGTCTCGGATGCCTCTCGCAGCCTGCCGCGGCGCGAGGGACTTGCGGCGGCTTGGGGCCGCGGCGATAATGGCCGGCGCACTGCTCCACCGGGGAGAGAATGGCCAGAGAGGAGAGCCACGTGTCTACCGACTGCCTGGTCGCCGGCGGCGTCCTGCTCGTCCTGCCGCTGCTGTGCGCCGCCGCGGGCACCCGCGTCACCGATACGTCGGCGAGCACGCACGTCAAGCTGCGCAGCCTGCCGCTCGAGGCGGTGCGCTGGACCGACGGCTTCTGGGCCGAGCGCTTCGAGCGCTGCCGGACCGTGACCCTCCCCGAGATGGAGAAGGCACTCCACCACCCCAAGAATGCCGCGTGCCTCGACAACTTCGCCGTCGCCGCCGGCCTGGCGAAGGGCAAGCACCGCGGCACGTTCTGGGGCGACGGCGACTGCTACAAGTGGCTCGAGGCCGTCGCCTACGTCTACACGGTCACCCGCGACCCCAAGCTCGACCGCCTCATGGACCAGTACATCGACCTCATCGCCAAGGCCCAGCAACCCGACGGCTATCTCTGCACCCAAGTCCAGCTCACCGACAAGAAGCCCTGGCAGCACCGCCACCACCACGAGCTCTACAACATGGGCCACCTGCTCACCGCCGCCTGCATCCACCACCGCGCCACGGGCAAGGACACGTTCCTCGCCGTGGCACGCAAGCTCGCCGACTACCTCTACGGCGTCTTCCAGCCCAGGCCCAAGCGCCTCGCGCTCTACGGCTGGAACCCGTCGAACATCATGGGCCTGGTCGAGCTCTACCGCACCACGCGCGACAAGCGCTACCTCGAGCTCGCCGACATCTTCGTCACCATGCGCGGCTCGGCCCCCAACCTGCCCGGCGAGCGGCACCCCGGCGACCAGAACCAGAATCGCGTGCCGCTGCGCAAGGAGACCAAGGCCGTGGGACACGCCGTGACCGCGGCCTACCTCTACTGCGGCGCCGCCGACGTCGTCGCCGAGACCGGCGAGAAGGCGCTGATGCAGGCCCTCGAGCGCATCTGGACGAACATGACCGAGCGCAGGATGTCCATCACCGGCGGCATCGGCGCACTCCACCACGGGGTGTCCGAGCGCGGAGACAAGGTCCACGAGGCGTTCGGCCGCGACTACCAGCTCCCCAACCGCACGGCCTACAACGAGACCTGCTCGAACATCGGGAACGCCATGTGGGACTGGCGGATGCTCGCCCTGACCGCCGACGCCCGCTACGCCGACGTGATGGAGACGGTCCTCTACAACGCGATGCTCTCGGCCTGGGGACTCGACGGCAAGAGCTACTTCTACAGCAACCCCCTCGCCCGCGCCGGCCGCGACGTGCCCCTGCTCAGCAACGACACCCCGCAGCGCTGGGAGACGCACAAGTGCTACTGCTGCCCGCCCAGCGTCGCCCGCACCGTCGCGAAGCTCGGCGGATGGGCCTACGGCCTCTCCGACGACGGCGTGTGGGTGCATCTCTACGGCAGCAACACCCTGACCGCGAAGCTCGCCGACGGCTCGCCCCTCGCACTCAGCCAGAAGACGGCCTACCCGTGGGACGGCAAGGTCGCGATCACGATCGAGGCGGCGGGCGACTTCGCGGTGAGGCTGCGGATCCCCCGCTGGGCCGAGGGCGCCGCCGTGCGGTTCAACGGCGAGCCGATGGACCTGCGCATCACGCCTGGCAGCTACGTCGGCATCGCCAACGAGTGGGTGGGCGGCGACGTCATCGAGCTGACGCTCCCGATGCGCCCGCGGCTCGTCGAGGCGCATCCGCTGGTCGAGGCGTGTCGGGGCATGGTCGCCGTGATGCGCGGCCCCGTCGTCTACTGCCTGGACTCGCCCGACCTGCCCGAGGGCGTCAGCCTCGCCCAGGTCGCCCTCCCCGCCGACGTCGAGCTGACCCCGCGCCACGACCCCAAGCTGCTCGGCGGCGTCACCGTCCTGGAGGGGCAGGCCGTCGTCAGAGGGGTGAGCGACGCCCTCTACGCCGAGCCGAAGCCCGAGCGCACGAAGCGAGCGAAGATCCGCCTCGTCCCCTACTACGCCTGGGCGAATCGGGGGCTCTCGGAGATGGCCGTGTGGCTGCCGCTGGCGCCGTGAGGCCGGGCGCGGGCTAGGTTGCGGACGCGAGCCTGCGGCTGACGGCTCTCGAGATGCGAATCGGCGCGAAGAGCTCGTCGGGGAACAGGTAGTCCTCGCCGGACTCGTCGATCACGCGGATCAGCTCGTGCGTGGCGGCGTCGGGGTCGGGCACCTGCTCGTACACCCTCCTCACGACCAGCGACGCCTCGTAGCCGTCGTTGCTCACACACAGGACGTAGCGCGGGTCCGAACGCTCGCCGCTCATGGTCTCTCGTCCAGGAGTCTCTTCACCGTGAGTTCTTTGCGCCCGATACCGTGGGCCTCACACCAATGGACTTCCGCGAGGCACAGCGTTCCGTCGGGCAGCCTGACGGTCGCGTGGCCCTTGCGCTTCCGCCAACGACCCTGGTCGTAGACCTTCCTGAGGCGTGCCAACTCGCGGATTGCTGCTCCGACCGCAATCGTCTCGGGACGCGCGATTCGCCCCACGACCTCGATCTTCGCCGGCCCCTCCGGACGGGCGTGCTCTGCCCAGCCCCAGGTGGTGGAAGAGCCGCACCACCCGCATTCTGGCTATAGCTCCCCCGTCCGTCGAACCGGATCGCGAGCCCGCCACGGCAAACACGGGCGTGTTCACCGCGGAGTCGTGAGCGCTCTCTCGGTGAACGGCCACATCAGGGCGCTGTAGAAGCGGTGGCCGCCGGCGCCCCAGCGATGGGCGAAGCGGTCGGGGACGCGCGCCGCGGCGTAGATGCGACGCACCCCCTCGGCCGCACGCTCGACCTCGGCCGGCGGGAACAGCCTGTCCTGGCGGCCGTTGACGATGCACAGGTGGCGCGGGGCGACGAGGCCTGCGACGTCCCAGAGCTCGCCGAAGCGCAGGATGCCGGGCACGGCGTTGCAGTCGCAGTGGTGCACGAGCCCGCCCTGGCCGACGAAGGGCGCGAACGAGCAGCTCGGCACGGCGACCCCGATCCGCTCGTCGCAGGCCGCCGCGTAGAGCGTCACCACCCCGCCGCCCGAGTTGCCCATCATCAGCACGCGGCGGCCGTCGACCTCGGGCAGCTTCGACGCCCAGTCGAGCAGCCGCATCATGTCCCACACCCGCTCGCCCATGGGCGTGCGGCCGGCGAGCAGGCAGTGGATGAGCTGGCTGCGGCAGTCGCGCTTGCCGTGGCGGCCGGTGATGTCGGGCACTGCGGCGGGCGGGAAGCCGCGGGTGGTGGGCGCGATGGCGAGGAAGCCGCGGCGCACGGCCTGCACCGCCACGTCGCGCTCCTGGCTCTCGATGTGCTGCCGGTCCTTCTCGCCGTGGGCGATGCCGGCGTACTCGTCCATCCCGCGGGCCTTGTGCCCGTGGGGGAACAGGCCCAGCGGATGCGGGCCCCTCGACTTCGGCCGCAGCAGCCAGAAGGGGACGCTGATGTGCGGTTCGGACGCGATCGTGCCGAGCCGTCGCGTGTAGTCGCCGCAGTCCTCCGGCTCCTTGAGCGAGACGGTGGGCTTATGCCCCTCGGCCTCCTCCGCGATGCGGTCGAGCCCTATGAGATGGCGCAGCACGGGGCGCGCCCGACGCTGCCACGCCGCCACGCTCTCGCCCGCATCGGCGTGGAACGCAAAGGTCCGCTTCCCCTCGCCGTAGAGGCGGCGGAGGTAGGCGAGGGCCTCACCGTCATGCTTGGGTGGCTTGGCCACGGGTCCCTCTCGTTCCTGTCTTGGCGCCGCACGGCCGCGGCTCGGTTCCCAGCGGCCAGCTTGTGGGCCGTCGCTCAGAACTCCGGCGGCTTCTTGGCCTTGCCGGTCTTGAAGACCCAGACGTAGGGGACGGCGACCTTGTTGTCGGGGGCGCGGAAGCCGGTGTGGCGGAAGCTGTTGACGCCCACGGCGTAGAGCGTCCCGGGAATGAGCTTCACCGCCAGCACGCAGGTCTTGCCCCCGTTCTCCCAGCGGGGCTGGGGGCCTTCGCGGTCGCCGGGGTAGATGCCGAGCTGCTGGTGGATGATCCACGACCACTGCTTCTCGGTCATCATCGGTCGGTCGAAGGTCACCTTGATCTCGCGCAGGTTGGGGTCCACGTCCTTCGCCCGATTCGCCGGCTCGGTCTTGACGACGCAGGGCGGGAACGTGGGGTCGAACGCCGGCCGCTTCGCCTCGCCCGCCGACAAGGCGACCGCGCATGCAGTGAGCAGGCCACACACGAGCAGTATGTGCCGCATCGTCTCTCTCCTTGCGATCTACTTCTGATTCGACTGAAGCACGGCGGCGGCGTGTCGGGCGAGGTGGCCGCGGTAGTCGGCGACGTATTCCCCGAGCACGGTCTTGCCGAGGCCGTCGTGGTCGCCGAGGCGGTAGAGGGCGCGGGCGAGCATGAGCTCGCGGAGGGCGATGGCACGCGGCTGGTTGGCGGTCCAGCTCTTGAACTTCTCGACGCGCTCGTTGACGCGCTCGACGGTGCCGATGGCCTGGCCGCGGATGCCCTCGGTGGCGAGGAGCCTAGCGAGGGGCTCGGCGGCGGAGCGGTCGCCGATGCTCTCGAGGGCGCAGGCGAAGGCGCGGAAGTGGGAGAAGGCGCTGTCCGGCTTCAGGAGCGCGAGCTTCTTGAGGATGCAGGGCACGGCCCGCTTGTCGCGGGTGCGGCCGAGCGCGTACATCAGGGCGTCCACGTCGCTCATGTTGCGGCCGAACTGGCCCATGCCCTTGTAGCGCCAGCCCTTGCCGAGATCGGGCGCGGCCTCGACCGCGGCGATGAGGGTCGGCACGCCGGTCGCGTCGCCCAGGATGGCGAGGATGCGGGCGTAGAGCAGCTTGTCCTTGTCGGCGTCGGCCGCCTCGTAGGCCTTGCGCAGGAGCGGCAGGGCGCGGTCGGCATTGGCGAGGACGACCGCGGCGTCCTTGAAGTTCTCGCGCACCGCCACGACGGCCTGGGCGATGCGCTCGTTGGGCATCGGGTAGGAGTCGCCGGTCTCGGGGGTCTGGTCGCGGAGGTTGCCGGTCTGGACGAGGTGGCTCTGGAGGGCCTTGACGTCGATCTTGCGTGTCGGGCAGTCTGCTGCTGCGGCCATGGCGGCGGCGACGCCGGCGGCGTAGCCCTGGTTCTGGATGTCGGGCTGCATGCGGCACAGGGGCACGGCGTCGCGGTGCATGCTGATGCCGAGGCCGGTCACCAGGATGCCGTCGAGGCCCTTGGGCAGCAGGGCGCGGTAGGGGATGTTGGTGCGTATGCCGCGCTTGTGAGGCATCTCGAGCATGAAGAAGGGGTGGACGGTGTAGCCGTGGGTGTCGAAGTTGGTATATGCCTCGCAGATGGTGTCGGGGTAGGTGCGCTGGTTGACGGCGTCGAGGATCGAGATGGTGGCGTCGCCGACGATGCGGCGGCGCTCGCGGGTGTCGATGAGCTGGCCGAGGTCGAAGGCGTTGCCGGCCTTCTTCTTGGCGTAGAGCATCACGTGCCAGACGTCGAGCAGGTCGGTCTCGTCCACGATCGTGAAGTCGGTGTTGGTGTAGCTGGCGCCGAGCCGCCGGGGCGGGAGGCCGGTGCCCTGGAGCGCGATGAAGCTGCCGTCGGTGTATCTCACGTCGGCGCCCGCGGCGGCCGCGATGTCGGAGTTGCCGGTCGAGTCGATCACCGCCTTGGCGAGCACCACGCCGCGGCCGAAGGGCGTGACGACCACCGCGCCGCGCACCTTCCCCGCCTCGACGAAGGCGCCGCAGCCGATGGCCCCGAACCAGATGTCGGCGCCCGCCTCACGCAGCTTCGTCCGCCACAGCTCCATCTTCTGCTCGATGCTCCAGCGCGTCTGCGGCGCCACCTCCTTGGTGAAGCCGACGCGGTTGCCCCAGTAGTAGCTCGAGATCGCGCCGAGGGTGCCCACGCCGCCGAGGCCGTGGAGCATCTCGACGACCAGTGTCTTCGCCCCCTGTCGCGCGGCGGCGATGCCCGCGGGCGCACCGCCCGTCCCGCCGCCGATCACCACCACGTCGTAGCGGCCGAGCACAGGCACGCTCCGCTCCGCCTGCGGCACCGTCGGCAGCTCCTGGAACGCCCGGACGCCGGACAGGAACTCGCGGACATCGCCGCGCGCCGCCGCCGGCCGCTTGTCGCCGGCGAGCGTCACGCCCTGGAGCTTCGCTCGGGCCTTGGCGTCCTTCGCCGCGGCCTCGCCGACGCGCGTGCCCAGCGCGATCAGCGCGTCGGGCCGCACGAGCTTCGCGGCACGCTCGCGCGGCACGTCGGCCGCGCCGCCGAGCACGTAGACCCCGGGCACGCCGGCGGGCCGGCACATGCCCAGCTCGCCCTTGCCGTCGCCCTGCACCGGGTCGGGCGGCACCAGGAAGAGCTGGTCGGAGGTGAACTGCTGGCCCTCGTGGTAGGTCCTGTCGCGCGCGAGCTGGTCGGCCTTCGCCCAGGCGGCGAAGCCGGCGTCGGCGAGGGGGAGCTGGAGCGTGTAGTCGATGACGGGGAAGCGCTTGCTGCCGCGACGGAACGCGGGCTCGATGAGCCGCGCGGTCATCCCGTCGGCCTGCCGCGGCTCGCCGCCGATCACGACGCGCCG
Source organism: uncultured bacterium (assembly GCA_965603035.1). Classification (GTDB taxonomy): domain Bacteria; phylum Planctomycetota; class PUPC01; order DSUN01; family DSUN01; genus CAZDNN01. Next base: position 1,158 of record CBFDBL010000030.1, on the reverse strand, counting down.
CACCTCGTGGGTGCCGCCCGGGAACGGCTTTGCCTTGGCGCCGGCCATCCGCGCGATGAGGGCGCGCGGGGTGGCGTCGATGATGGCCTTGGCGACGACGGCCTGGCGGCCCGCACGGTTGGCCATGACGATGCCTGCCGGCTTGCCGTCGGCGTCGCGGAGCACGTCGGTCGGGTAGCAGGAGTAGAGGAACGCGACGCCCGCGGCGAGCAGCTCGTCGTCGAGCACGCGCTTGATGTGGAGGGGCCGCGCGGGCGCCGGGAGCGCAGGGTCGCGCCTGGGGGCCGGCCTCGCGGGGCCGACGCCCGTGACGAGGATCTCGGCGAGCAGGACGCGCGTCATGCCCTCCGCACGCTTGACGCTGAAGCGCACGTAGCGCGCCTGGCCCTTGACGGGGGTCGCGAGCACCCGGGCCGCCACGCCGTCGGCGTTCAGGCCTGGGTGCCCGCACGGCACGGTGGCGACATGCCGCCACGTCTTCCCGTCGCTGCTCGCCTCGACGGCCACGCTCGCGACCTTGTAGTCCTTGTGGTGGTAGAGCAGCAGGTAGGCGTTCGCGAGGTCGTGGGCCTTGCCGAGGTCGGCGGTGACGACGGCATCGCCCATGTACTGGACGCTCTCGGTCACGGCGGTGCCCCACTTGCCGTCGGTCAGGAGCGAGGGCCTGCGGGTGTCCCCGTGCACGGGTCCCGAGGGCTTGTCGGCCCTGTAGGTGAGGGGCAGCATGCGGTCGGCGTCGGGGATGGGCGGCGGCGTGTGGGCGTCGGCGAAGAGCTTCTGAGCGAGCGGCGTCGTCGGCGTCTCACCCTCCTCGAGCCACAGGCGCAGCGTCGCGGTCATGTCGTCGCCGAGGTAGGGGTGGGGCGCGGCGAGGAACACGGTCGCCCCTTGCTTCGCGGCTGCCGTCGCCGCGGCCACGGCGCCCGTGCTGCCGCCGACCACGACCACGTCCACGTTGTAGGCCACGGGGATCTCACGCGCCGATTCCGTCACGAACTCGCCGCCAATGGCCATTCGTACCCCGAGTACGCACAGCAGCATCCCGAGACGAAGCGTCATCGATGGGCTCTCCTTCTGATGTCCTCCCCGCGACCTGCTGTAGTTCCTGTTGCGGGAAGACACGCCCAAGCTCCGCTTGAGCGTGGCACCCCCGCATGC
>CBFDBL010000029.1:0-20913 GCA_965603035.1 uncultured bacterium | reverse complement strand
CGCGCAGCAGCTCATAGTCGGCCGGGTGCTTGGCGCATCCCTCGCGCAGCGCCGCCAGCTCCTTGTCGCGCGCGCCGATGTTCCCGTAGGCCCGGGCCAGCCACAGGAATGCCTGCGGGGTGCCTTGCTGCGCCTCGACCATCTGACGCCAGCAGGCCTCGGCCTTCGCCTCCTCGCCGAGCCTGTAGTGGCACTGGCCCAGCTCGCGCAGGTGGTCGAGGTTGCCGGCGTCGTCGGCCAGGAGCCGCTTGAACAGGTCGCGTGCCTTGGCCCACTGGCGCTCGCGCATGTAGAGGCGTGCGAGGGTGGTGGCGACGCGCTCGTCGGTCGAGCCGGCGCGGCGTGCGTTCTCGTACGCGCCGATGGCCTGGACGGCCTCGCCGCGGCGGTGGAGCTCGTGGCCGAGCTGCTCCCAGGCCCAGCGCGCGGCATCGGGGTCGGCGGCGAGCGCGCGGAGCTCGGCCTCGGCGGCCTCGAGGTCCACCCGGCGCAGGCGGTCGAGCGCCTCGCGGCGCACGGTGGCGCTCGGGTCGTGGCGGAGTGCCTGGCGCAGGACGCCGTCGGCGTCCTCGCCCAGCTCGCTGGCCGCCCGTGCCAGCAGGGCCGAGCGCTGGGCCTCGGGCAGCGACGTGTAGTGCTCGAAGGCCGCGCGCAGCGCCTCGGAGAGCCCCACGGGCGGCTGCCAGCGCAGGCGCTCGAGCAGCGCGGCCGCGCGGTGGCGCACCTCCGCGTCGCCGCTCCGCAGCGCCCGCTCGAGCGCCGGCACGGCGCGCTGGCCGTGGCTCAGCAGCTCGGCCGACGCCGCTTCCCGCTCTGCCCAGCTCGCCGACCCCAGCCGCGACGCCAGCCGCTCGAGCGCCGCTGCGTCGGGACGCGACGCCAGGAGCGCCAGTGCGACGGCCGCGTGGACGAAGGGCACGGCCACGCCTCAGTCCTCCCGTCGCTTCTTCTCGCGCAGTGCCTTGACCAGCGCCTTGTAGCGGGGGTGCTCGCGGAGGTTGTCGAGATCCTCGTCCTTCTCCATCCAGTCCACGTCCTCGTAGCCGCACTCGACGGCGGTCTCGAGCGCGTCGAGCGCGGGCTCGATCTTCTCCATCTCGGCGTACGTGCAGGCGATGTTGTAGTGGACGATGGAGTTCTTGGGCTCGAGCTCGCCGGCTTTGCCGTACTCGACGAGCGCCTTGTCGTATTCGCCGCGCTCGAGATAGGCGTTGCCGATGTGGATGCGGACCGACACGGTGTAGCGCTCGAGGCCCTTGAGCTGAACGCCTGCGTCGAGCAGTGCCTGGAGCCCCTCGTCGCCGAGCAGGACGAGCGCGCGGGCGGCAGCCTGGCGCACGGCGCGGCTCTCGTCGGTGGCGAGGATCTGCTTGAGGGTGGGCACGGCGTCGGCCAGGCCGCCGAGCACGAGGTCGCGGCAGATCATCTCGCGCTCTGCCCTCGGCCGCGACTCGTAGCCGTCCATGATGTCGCCGATGCCCGCGAGCAGCCTGGCGCTCAGGCGCCAGCGTATGCGGTGGAGGGCCACGGCGGCGCGCCAGCGCACCTCGGGGTCGGCGTGCTCGCGCGCGGCGGCGAGCGCCTCGTTGGCCTTCTCGCCCATGGCGACGAGCGCCTCGAGCGCCTCGTCGCGGGCAGCCGGCGAGTCGCTGCCGAGCCGCTCGACGAGCCGCGCGGTGCCCGCGGCGCGCGCCGAGCCGGCGAGCAGGAGCAGGCACGCGAGGGTCACGGCGGGTGTGCGGGTCACGTCACGGCTTGCCTTGCTTGCGGAGCTGCCGCCACCAGGCCAGCCAGCGCTTGGGCTCGAAGCCAAGCCGCTCGCCCGTGGCCTTGCCCAGCAGGTCGATGATCTCGACGGCGTGCACCTCGCCGGCGCCCTCGAGGCCGCGGACGAGCGCGGGCACGGCGTCGGCGCCGAGGTTGAGCAGCAGCTCGCGGGCGTGGGCCACCTCGCCTGGCTCGTCGCTGGCGAGTGCGCGGACGAGGCTGTCGAGATCGGTAGGCCGGTTGGGCGGGATCTCGTCGCCGAACAGGCGCGCGAGCATGCCGAGCCGCACGACGTGGCTGCGCGCGGCGGCCCGCGAGCGGGCGCCCTGCTCGGCCAGCGCCAGGCGCTCGAGGAGCCGCTTCGCACGCCAGGCGACCTCGGCGTCGGGGCCTGCCGCGGCGCGCTCGAGTGCGGGCTTGGCCGCCGCGCCGAGCGCGGCGAGCTGCCACGACGCGCGCTGGCGCTCCGCCCACTGCGCCGAGCCGAGCCGCTCGACCAGGTGCTCGACGGCCCCGGGCCTCCGCTCGGGCTCGGCCTCGGGGCCGAGGCCGCCGAGCCGCTCGCGCGCGGCCTCGGCCCAGCGCGTGCCCGGGTGTCGGCGGATGACGGCCTGGTACATGAGCCGGGCCGCCGCCTCGCTGCCGCGCTGCTGGCGCGCCCTGGCTGCGGAGGCGTAGAGGGTGCGCGCCCTGTCGGGCTCGGGCTCCGCGAAGGCGCCGTCGATGCGCGACAGGGCGTAGCTCGCGCGCCAGCGCACCTCGGCGTCGCCGCTGCGAGCCGCCTGCCGCAACGGCTCGCGCGCTGCACCGCCCATGGCGATGAGCTTCCGCGTCGCCTCCTCCCGCACCTGCCAGTTCCCGTCCCCGAGCTGCGCGATCAGCGGGCTAGGCTCGGCAGGCCGGGCCGTCAGGCCCTTCTCGTCCTCCGTCTCGCCCAGCGGCACCACCCCGTCCATCGGACCGGCCGCACAAACGGCCAGCGTGGCAACGAGCGCGAGCACCGTCTTCGCCGCAGCCATGGCAGGCTCCCATGCCTCGTCTCAAGGCCATTCTAGTGCACGCGGCGCCGCAAAGTCAAGCGGCGCGCCGGCTTGACATCGGCCCGAGGCTGGCGTAGGCTGCTTGTGGAGGTCTCCGCGACGCAGCCGAGCCGCGCGCCGACGTGAGAGCTCCATCATGCCTATCCAGTTTCAGTGCCCTTGCGGTACCGTGCTCAAGACCAGCGACGAGCACGCGGGCAAGCAGGCGACCTGCCCGCAGTGCGGCCAGAGGCTGTTCGTCCCCCCTCCCCTGCAACTCCAGGCACGGCAGCAGGCCGCGCCGGAAGCGGCCGACGCCGGTCAGAGGATCGCCTGCCCGAACTGCGGGCTGCCGGTGACGGCGAATGCCGTGGTGTGCGTCCACTGCGGGCTGAACGCGAAGACGGGGAAGGTCACGGCCACGAAGGTCGCGCCGGCGGCTCGGTCGCGCGGCCTGCCGCTCGGGCTCCCTGTCGGGAAGATCGCGGCGGCGGCGGCCGCGGGGGGGGTGCTGGGGGTGGGGTGGTTCTGCGTCGCCTCGCCGATGCTCGCGCGGCTGAACGTGGGTGAGGGGGTCGGCTACGTCACGAACGGCGACCTCGATAGGGCCGTGGCCTGCTTCCAGGCCCTACGCCCCAAGGTCGGCGAGCAGCAGCGCCAGCGGGTGGACCTGTGGCTCGAGCAGCTCGACCAGGAGCTGGAGCGGAACACCAAGGCTGTCCTGTCGCAGGGGAAGCTGGTCCGCTCGGACGCGGTGCGGATGAACGTGGTGCGGAAGCCCTTCTCGGGCGGCGCCATGATGGCCCGGGTCGAGCTGACCAACACGAGCGACGAGCCGATCACGGTGTGCAGCGACCACTTCTACCTTCGCGGGCTCAGCGACATCGTCCTCCCGGCCAGCCACGCCGACAGCACGCTCGATCGCCTCACCGTCGAGCCCGGCGCCACCGAAGGCGGGCTCATCGCCTTCCGCAAGCTCCCCGACCATCCCGTCCAGCGCCGCATCGGCCGCCAGGAGCAGAGCGCCTACTACCTGATGTTCAACGACGGCGGCCGCTACGTCAAGTGCATGCTCCCCTACTGAGCGCGGCAGCGGCACTCCCCCTCGCCTCACGATCCAGCCTTGCGGCCAGCCACCCAGCTCGCTATGCTCTGAGGGCCCCGTGGGGTCCGCGCGGGTTCCCTCGCGGGCGCCCCCGCTCGACATGGAGGAGGTCGCGGGCGCATGGAGCCGGTAAGAGTGGTGCTGGTCGGCTGCGGGATGATGGGTCTGCGCCACGTGCGCGGGATGTGCGAGCTGTCGCGCGCGGCGCCGGGCGCGCTGCGGCTGGCCGCGGTGTGCGACGTGCGGCGCGCGATGGCCGAGAAGGCGGCCGACGAGGCCGAGCAGCTCCTGGGCGCCCGGCCTGGGGTCTTCACGCGCATCGAGCAGGCCCTCGACGCGGGCCTGGGCCTCGAGGCCGCCGACCTCGTCACCGACCCGCGCTCGCACGACGAGCTGGCCGTCGCGCTGCTCGAGGCGGGGCTCGACGTGCTGTGCGAGAAGCCGCTGGCGCCGACCGTCCGCCGTTGCCTGCGGATGGTCGAGGCCGCCGAGCGCACGGGCCGCACCCTCGCCGTCGCCGAGAACAACCGCCGCTCGCCCGTCAACCGCCTCGCCCGAGCCGCCCTCGACGCAGGCCTCATCGGCCAGCCCGACTTCGCGCTCGAGCTCGGCATCCACCCCGCCGACCGCATCGTCGCCACCGCCTGGCGCCATCGCCGAGCACAAGGCGGGCTGCTGCTCGACGTGGCCGTCCACTGCGCCTACATCCTCGAGTACCTGCTCGGCCCCCTCGCGCGGATCCACGCCACCGCGCAAGCCCTGCGAGCACGCCGCAGCGGCAAGGAGTGGGACGGCACCGAGGTCGCCGTCGAGGTCGATTCCGAGGACTGCTTCACCGCGACGCTCGAGTTCGAGAGCGGCGCCGAGGGCCACTGGACGGCGCACTTCGCGAGCGCGGGCGAGACGATGTTCCGGCGCCTCATCGTGGGCAGCGAGGGCACGCTGGACGTGGCGTCGGACCGCAGCGGCCGCTCGCCCGTCCTGCGACGCGGCGGCGAGACGCTCAGCGACGAGCAGATCCTGGAGGCGCTGCCCGACTACCGGCTCAACGCCATCGAGACGGCGCTCTTCGGCGAGCGTCCCGCATCGTTCTCGCTCGAAGGCCCTGTGACGGATCGGAAGCTGCTGGCAGCGGAGCTCCACGACTTCATCGACGCGGTCCGCGCGGGCCGTCCGCCGGAGAGCGACGGCGCGCAGGGCCTTCGCGCGGTCGCCATCATCATGGCCGTCCTGGAATCGGCCCGGGCCGGCCGCCCCGTGGCGCTCGCCGAGGTGCTCGACGGGGGCCTCCACGCCTATCAGGACACGATCGAGGCCGCGGCGCCGGCCCACTGAGGAGACGCTTCGATGGCGATGACGTCCAGGGAGCGCGTCCGCCTCGCCCTCGACCACAAGGAAGCCGACCGCGTGGCGATCCACGACAGCCCGTGGGGCACGACCGTGGCCCGCTGGCGCCGCGAGGGCCTGCCCGAGGACAAGTCGCCGGCCCAGTTCTTCGGCTACGAGCTCGTCGGCATCGGCCCCGACCTCTCGCTCCGCGTCCCGACCGAGGTGCTCGACGAGACCGACGAGTGGATCGTCCAGCGCCGCAGCGAGGGCGCCATCCACCGCAACTGGAAGGGCAGGACCTCGACGCCCGAGCTCGTGGACTTCACGATCAAGACCCGCGCCGACTGGGAGGCGCACAAGCCGCGGCTCGCCTTCGACGACAGCCGCCTCAACCTCGAGCACGTCCGCAAGACGCACGACGACGCCCGCGCCCGCGGCCTCTTCCTCACCTTCGGCGGCGGCATCGGCTACGACCACAACTCCGCCTCGCTGCTCGGCCCCGTCCGCCTGCTCACCGCCATGGTCGAGGAGCCCGAGTGGGTGGCCGACATCTTCATGAGCCAGGCCGACCTGTGCGTGCAGATCGCCGAGGAGCTCATGGCCCGCGGCATCGCGTTCGACGCCGCCTTCTTCTACGACGACCTCGGCTACCGCAACGGCCTGTTCTTCTCGCCGCGCACGTACCGCGCGCTGCTCCAGCCCGCCCACCGCCGCTTCCTCGAGCCCTTCAAGCGCCGAGGCCTCCCCTGCATCCTCCACTCGTGCGGCAACGTCTCCGAGGCCGTGCCCGACCTGATCGACGCCGGCTGGACCTGCCTCCAGCCGCTCGAGGTGAAGGCTGGCATGGACCTCGTCGCGCTCAAGCAGCGCTACGGCGACGCCCTGGCCTTCATGGGCGGGATCGACGTCCGCAACATGGCGCTCGACGACCCCGGCCCCATCGAGGCGGAGATCCGCACGAAGCTCGGCCTCGCCAAGCAGGGCGGCGGCTACATCTACCACAGCGACCACTCGGTGCCCGACAACGTCTCGTTCGCCAACTACCAGCGGGTCATCGAGCTGGTCCGCGAGTGCGGGCGCTACGGGAATTGAGTCGGCCGCTTGACTTCCCGACGCGCGGGTGCGATACTCGGGAGTGTGGGAGCCGTGGCGCTTCTCGCCAGGAGGGCAGATCGGATGGCAGCGTTCCTGCACATCGGGGTCCCGGAATTCATCCTGGTTGCCATGGTCTTCGCGTTCGTGATCGGCGCGCCGCTGGCCATCGTCCTCCTGGTCCTCTTCCTGGTTCGCCGCGGGCGGAAGCAGCCCGGCACCGATGCGAGCGCGCCGCCGCCCACGCACCGCGACGCCATGCGGTAGCCAACCATCGCGCACAGCGTGCGCATGCCTGGGAGGCACAGCCTTGTCACACAACGGCCCACTGCTCGTGACCCTGCTCGGCGGCATCGCCCTGGCCTTGGCCGCCGGCGCCGAGGCCCGCGACGCACGGACGCTCCGGCCGGGGGACCGCGTCGAGGTCGTCAGCGGCCCCGCGCCCATCAAGAACGGCGACAGGACCCTGGCGATGGTGGACGTCGGCACGCGCCTGATCGTCGTCGAGGTGCTGACCGACTGGGTGAAGGTCGAGTATCGCTCGCGCGGGCAGGTGGTCGCGGGCTGGATCGACGCGAAGCGGGTGCGGCGCCTCGGCACCGAGCCCGGCCCGTCGCGTGCCGCCGCCAGGGCGCCGTCCACGGCCACGCCCTCGGAGGGCACGGCGCCGGCCGGTGGATGGGCGAAGATGTCGGGCGAGGAGCTCCTGACGCGCCTGGCGGTCCTCGTCGCGTTCGCGGTCGTCATTGCGGTGCTGGCGTTCGCCGGGGTGCGCTCCATCGGCACAGGGGCCCAGGCGCGCCCCTCGGGCAGGGAGGAGGCGCGCCGCGCGGTCGACGCCGCCGCCCGCCCGCCGCGCCGCTGAACCCCCCGAAAACCCAGAGCCATCGGGAGGCCGGCCTCTAGCCGTTGCAGCCGGGGTCGGGGCAGCGCGCGCACGTCTCGGGGTCGAGGGAGAGGACCTGGCTGCCTCGGGAGCCGTAGCGGTAGACGGTGATGCCCTTGCAGCGCAGGCGGTAGGCGAGCTCGTAGACGTCTCGGACGTCGGAGGGTGTGGCGGGCCCGGGCAGGTTGCAGGTCTTGGAGACGGCGTTGTCGGTGTGCTTCTGGAAGGCCGCCTGGAGGCGGACGTGGCACTCGGGTGTGATGTCGAAGGCGGTGGGGAAGAGGCGCTGGACGTCGTCTGGCACGGCGTCGAGTCCTCGGCACGAGCCGCGGCGGGCGATCTGTGTGAACAGGTCGTCTCCGTCGAAGCCTCGCTCGGCGGCGGCGTGTCGGAACAGCGGGTTCTCCTCGACCAGGGTCGTGCCCTCCATGATCTCGCGGACGTAGGAGAGGGCGAAGAGCGGCTCGATGCCGCTCGAGCATCCGGCGAGGATGCTGATGCTGCCCGTGGGTGCCACGGTGGTGCAGGTGGCGTTGCGGAGCGCCGGGACGCCGCGCTGGGGCCACACGCTGCGGGCGAAGTCGGGGAACGAGCCGCGGCTCCCGGCCAGCGCCTGCGACGCCTTGCGCGCCTCGGCCGTGATGAAGCCCATGAGCCGCTCGGCCACCTCGACCGCCGCGTCGCTGTCGTACGGCACGCCCAGCCGGACGAGCGCGTCGGCGAAGCCCATGACCCCGAGCCCGATCTTCCGGCTCGCCCGTGTCCGCTCGGCGATGAGCTCGAGGGGGTAGCGCGAGGCGTCGATGACGTTGTCGAGGAAGCGGACGCCGCGGCGGACGATCGTCGCGAGGCGCTCCCAGTCGACCTCGCCGTCGCGGACCATGGCGGCGAGGTGGATGGAGCCGAGGTTGCAGGCCTCGTAGGGCAGCAGCGGCTGCTCGCCGCAGGGGTTGGTGGCCTCGATGGGGCCGACGGCTGGGGTGGGGTGGCGTCGGTTGATCTCGTCGATGAACACGAGGCCGGGGTCGCCGCAGCGCCAGGCGGAGGTGGCGATGAGGTCGAGCACCTCGCGGGCGTTCTGGGTATCGACGACGCGGCCGGTGCGGGGGCTGACGAGTCCGTAGTTCTCGCCGCGGGCCGCCTTGTCCATGAAGTCGTCGGTGACGGCGACGGAGATATTGAAGTTGTTGAGCCGCGCGCCGCTGAGCTTCGAGGTGATGAACTCCACGACGTCGGGGTGGTCGACCCGCAGGATGCCCATGTTCGCGCCGCGGCGCCGGCCTCCCTGCTTGATGGTGTTCGTCGCGGCGTCGAAGATCTCCATGAAGGACACGGGCCCCGACGCGATGCCGCCGGTCGAGCGGACGATGTCGTCGCGGGGTCGCAGGCGCGAGAAGCTGAAGCCTGTGCCGCCGCCGCTCTGGTGGATGAGCGCCATGTCGCGGACGGCGTCGAAGATCTCGCGGAGCGAGTCGCCGACGGGCAGGACGAAGCAGGCGGCGAGCTGGCCCAGCTCGGTGCCGGCGTTCATCAGCGTCGGCGAGTTGGGCAGGAACTCGAGCCGGACCATCATCTCGAGGAACTGGCGCTCGACGCGCTCGACGTCGCCGCCTGGGTAGTCGGCCTCGGGTGCGGCCACGGTGCGGGCGACGCGGGCGAGCATCTCCTGGGGGGTCTCGACGATGCGGCCGCGCTCGTCGCGGCGCAGGTAGCGGCGCTCGAGGACGTGGGTCGCGTTGACCGAGAGCTTGAGGTCGTCGGCGACGCCGAGCAGGCGCTTGGCGCGCCGCACGTCGGCCCGTCGCTGGCGATAGAGGATGTAGGCCTTCGCCAGGTCAGCGCGGCCCACCTCGACGAGCGAGCACTCCACGAGGTCCTGGATCTCCTCGACGTCGGGCCGCTCGCCGAGCTGCTCGACCACCCGCTCGGTGCAGCGCTGCGCCAGGCCGCGGTCGGCCTCGCCCACGGCGTCCTGCGCCTTCGCGATCGCCGCGGCGATCCGCGACCGATCGAATCGCTCGACGCCCCCGTCCCGCTTCACCACCTCGCTCGGCTTGCCAGCCACGCGTGCCCTCCTGTGCTCCGCAGATTGTATGCGAAGCCCCGCCAGGACACAAGCCTTGACAGCGCGCGCGGCGCCCCTACAATGGCCGCAGCAGAGGAGCGACACCGTGGGCGACGCATCCGGCGACCACATCCGGTTCCTGGGCACGGCGGGCGCGCGGTTCGTCATGATCACACAGGCGCGCAGCTCGGCGGGCGTGGTCTACGACGTCGCAGGCTTCCGGCTCCTCGTCGATCCCGGCCCAGGCTGCCTGGTGCGCTGCCATCGGAGCCGGCCGAAGATCGATCCCGGCACGCTCGACGCGATCCTGCTGACCCACGCCCACCTCGACCACGCGGGCGACGCCAACGTGATGATCGAGGCCATGACCCGCGGCGGCCACCACCGGCGCGGCACCCTCTTCGCCCCGACCGACGCGCTCGAGGGCGACCCCATCGTGATGCGCTACGTCCGCGCCTACCTGGGCGACCTCCAGGTGCTCGGCGAGGGCAGGTCGTGGCGGCTCGCCGACGGCCTCACGCTGACCACGCCCGTCCGCCACAGGCACGGCACCGAGACCTACGGCTTCCGCCTCGACAGCCCGACGCTCCGCATCAGCCACGTCGCCGACACCTTCTACTTCCCGGAGCTGGCCGGCCACTACGCGCCGTGCGACGTGCTGATCGTCCACATGGTGCTTCACGAGATCGACCCCGAGCGCAAGCGGCGGATCCTGCACCTCGACGTGGCCGACGCGACGCGCCTCATCGGCGAGGTGGCGCCCCGGGTCGCCGTCATCACCCACTTCGGCATGAACGTGCTCAGGGCGAAGCCCTGGGAGATCGCCCGGCGCATGGCCGACGAGACCGGCATCGAGGTCACCGCTGCCAACGACGGCATGGTCTTCGAGCTCGGGAAGCTCGGAGTATCGAATGCCGAACGCTGAATGCCGGTTCCAGGTGTCAGGTTCCGGGTTCCGGGTTCCAGGTTCCGGGTTCCGGGTTCCGGGTTGCAGCTTGCGGCTCGGCGCTTCTCTCACGCATCATCGACCAAGGCAGGAGACCACACAGATGGCCAAGAGCCCCGTTGAGTGGACCCAGTTCCTCCCGGAGACCCTGGTGGCCTTGCGCGAGCCGGGCTGCCTGCTGGCCTCGCAGGCCGATGAGGGCAAGCCGAACGCGATGACCATCGGGTGGGGCACGGTCGGCATCATCTGGGGCCGGCCCATGTTCGTCGTGCTCGTCCGCCAGTCGCGGTACACCTGGCGGCTGCTCGAGGCCCACGCCGAGTTCACCGTCAACGTGCCGCCTCCCGCGCTCGCCGACGCCGCCGTGCTCTGCGGCACGAAGTCGGGCCGCGACGCCGACAAGCTCGCCGAGTGTGGCCTGACGCCCGTCGGCGGCCAGCACGTGCGCGTCCCGATCCTCGACGAGTGCCCCGTCGCCTACGAGTGCCGCATCCTCCACCGCAACCACGTCGACCCCTCGCACCTGGCCGGCGTCGTGCTCGACGAGTGCTACGCCAAGGGCGACTTCCACACCCTCTACTACGGCCAGATCCTCGGCGTGAGCGCGGACGAGGATGCACGGGAGAGGCTTGGAGCCTGACTCACGTCGCCGTCACGGGCCGCAGCGAAAGCCGAAGAAAGCGTGGGGCTGGACATGTTACCCCCCCTTCTCACAGACGCGTGCCACCTCCGGCGCGCAGGGCGTAACCGGCTTGCCGCTCATCCCGGCAAACCCAATCATGGATTGGGTTTGGTATGCCCAGCCCCACGTTTTCTTCTCGCGGCGCTCAGACTCCGACAGTGACGAGTACAGGAGAGAGTCATGGCCAAGCGTATCGCCATCGTGATGGACTGCGGCTCGACGACCACGCGCGTCGTCGCGGTCGATCAGCGCGGCAAGCTGCTGGCTCAGGCCAGCGAGCCCAGCGGACCCTCGCCGCAGCCTGGAGGCAAGGGCTGGCTGGTCTGGGACATGGATGCTCTCTGGAAGAAGCTCTCGCGCCTGTCGCGGAAGGTCTGCGCCGGGATCCAGGCGAAGAGCATCGTGGCCGTCACGACGACCACCTGGGGCGCCGACGGCGCGCCCGCGAAGCGCGACGGCACGCTCACCTATCCGCCCATCTGCTGGCAGTGCCCGCGCACCGAGCCGACCGCGGAGGCCATCACCGACCAGGTCTCGGCCTGGCAGCTCTTCAAGACCACGGGCTACCAGATCATCTCGTTCAACACCCTGCTCCGGCTCATCTGGCTGCGCCGCCACGCCCCCCGGGCGCTCGACGAGGCCGACGGCTGGATGATGATGGCCGGCCTGCTCAGCCAGAGGCTCTGCGGCGAGATGAGCATCGACTACACAGGCGCCTCGACCACGATGGCCATGGACCTGGGTCGTCGCGCCTGGTCGCCGAGGCTGCTCGGGCTCGCCGGCGTCGATGCCGGCTTCTTCCCGCGGTTCGTCGAGAGCGGCGAGCCCATCGGCGCCATGACGGCCAGGGCGAGCCGCTCGACGGGCATCCCGGCCGGCACGCCCGTCACGGCGGCGGGGCACGACACGCAGTTTGCGCCCGTCGGCTCGGGCGCGCGCAAGGGCGAGGCGGTGCTCAGCACGGGCACGTGGGAGATCCTGCTCGCGCGCGTGCCCGACTTCACGCCCAACAAGGCGGGCTTCCACGGCGGCATCATCATCGAGGCCGACGCCCTCCCCCGTCTCTACCAGCCGCAGCTCCTCATGATGGGCTCGGGCGCGCTCGAGTGGCTCGCGCGCCACTTCTACGGCGAGCTCGAGAAGTCGCCGAAGCTCTACGCGGCGATGATCGCCGAGGCCGAGCACTTCGGCCCGGGCGCCGACGGCGTCACGGTCATCCCCAGCTTCATCGCCGGCACCGGCCCCACCAGGCGCTACAACACCCTCGGCACGATACTCGGCCTCACCATCGCCACGGAGCGCGGCCAGGTCTACCGCGCGGCGCTCGAGGGCCTGTCGTGCCAGCTCCAGCTTGCCATCGAGATGCTCGAGGCCGCCACAGGCTTCAAGCCCAGGGGCATCCGCGTGGTCGGCGGCGGGTCGAAGAACGACCTGTGGAACCAGCTCCGCGCCGACGTCACCGGCCTGCCAGTCACCACCATCGAGCAGAAGGAAGCCACCGTCCTCGGCGCCGCCATCTGCGCCTTCGTCGGCACCGGCGTCTACTCGTCAGTCACCGCGGCACAGAGGGCCATGAGATTCCGCGCCACCACCTTCCGGCCCTCGAAGCAGCGGAAGGCCTACAGCGAGCTCTACGGCGCCTACAAGGCCCTCCTCCCCAAGCTCGGGCCGCACTACTCCTGACGCGTCGCTACCGCATCTCCTGCCACGCCGCGATCAGCGCCTCGACGTTCCGCCAGACCTCCTGCGACGGGTCCCGCACGTTGTCGACCGGGCTCAGGATGAAGCCGTCGGGGCCGAGGGTCTCGAGCGCGCGTCGCACGCCCTCGCGCACCTGCGCGGCCGTCCCCCGCTCCACCGTCAGGAAGCCGTTCACCCCGCCCCAGAGAGCCAGCCTGCCCCTGGCCTGCTCCCCCATCGCCGCCAGGTCGGTGCCCTTGCCCTGCACGGGGTCCACGCCGACCAGCACGTCCACGCCCGCCTCGACGATCATGTCGAGCACGGGCATGGCGCCGCTCGTAAGGATGTAGGCGAACTTCGCGCCGGCCTCGTGCGCCAGCCCCACCTCCGCGGTCAGTCGCGGCAGGAAGAAGCGGCGGTAGAGCGCCGGCGACCAGAAGTCGGTGCCCTCGTACCACGCCCGCCGCACGAACAGGTCGGGGCTCGCGTCGAGCACCACGTCCATCCGCCAGCGATTCCAGTCGCTGACGGCGTCGAGAATGGCCTCGAGCACCTCTGGCCGGTCCACGGCCATCATCACCGACTCCTGGAGCCCGCACAGCCAGGCGAGCGCGTCGGCCCCCACGCCCCAGCCGCCTGCGGTCAGCAGCTCGTGTCGCTCGGCGAAGCGCTTGCCCTCGGCCCAGAGCTGGCGACAGCGCTCGAGGTCGTGCCGCCGCGGCGGCCCCAGCAGGCGCCGCAGCGCCGCCACGTCGCCCAGCCCCTTCACCAGCGGCTCCACGGCCCGGGCCTCGACGTAGTCGTCGAGGAACGGCACGTGGTTGCCGTAGGGCCAGTCGTCGGTCTGCCGCACCACGCAGGTCAGCGTGCCGTCGGGCGTCACGTACTCCTTGTGGAGCAGCGGGTAGCGGTCGCCCGTCGCCGTCTCGCGCCACTCGTGGACATCGACCTGCCGCCCGAACCGCACGGGCGGGCCATAGGCGTCGCCGCAGTCGTCCATCTCGTCGGCGTTGAGCCGGAACAGCTCGACCACCGTGTCGAGCCCCAGAGCCATCTGCCGCTCGAAGAACTCCAGCGGGCTCGTGCACCGCTGCTGGAGCGCACTGAAGATCATGAACGCCAGAGGCACGCGATCCGGCGTGCCCCCGTCGAGCGCACACAGCATCCGCTCTCGCGACGACATCCCTGTCGCCATGCCACACCCCCTTGCCCGCGGGAGGTCCCCCGACCGCAAACGATACGACGCCGGGGCCGCCAGGTCAACAGGAAACTCACCTTGACACCGCGCGCCGGCACGGCTATGCTAGCCGGTCAACAGGCCAAGTCCGCTACGAGGCAAAGGAGCTTGCGATGCAGGAGTTCTGGCCAGGGATCGGGAAGATCAAGTACGAGGGCCCCGACAGCAAGAACCCGCTGGCCTTCAAGCACTACAACGCGAAGAAGAAGGTGCTGGGCAAGACGATGGCCGAGCACCTGCGCTTCAGCGTCTGCTTCTGGCACACGTTCAAGGGCGGCGGCATGGACCCGTTCGGGGTGGCGACGATGGGCCGCGCCTACCACCACGACGACCCGATGACCGAGGCCGAGCACACGCTGCGCGCGGCCTTCGAGCTGTTCACCAAGCTCGGCGTCGGCTTCTGGTGCTTCCACGATCTCGACATCGCGCCCGAGGCCGACACCCTCGCCGAGACGAACCAGCGCTTCGACAAGATGGTCAAGCTGGCGAAGAAGCTCCAGCGCGACACCGGCGTCCAGCTCCTGTGGGGCACGAGCAACCTCTTCGCGCACCCGCGCTTCATGTCCGGCGCGTCCACGAGCCCGTCGCCCGAGGTCTTCGCCTACGCCGCCGCACAGGTCAAGCGCGCCATGGACGCCACGAAGTACCTCAAGGGCGCTGGCTACGTCTTCTGGGGCGGACGCGAGGGCTACGAGACCCTGCTCAACACCGACATGGGCCGCGAGCTCGACCACCTCGCACGCTTCTTCCACATGGCCGTGGACTACAAGAAGAAGATCCGCTTCAAGGGCCAGTTCTACATCGAGCCGAAGCCGAAGGAGCCGACGAAGCACCAGTACGACTTCGACGCGGCCTCCTGCTACGCCTTCCTCCAGCGCTACGGCCTCGTTGACCACCTCAAGCTCAACATCGAGGCCAACCACGCCACCCTCGCCGGCCACACCTTCCACCACGAGCTCGCATTCGCCGTCGCCACCGGCATCTTCGGCTCCGTGGACGCCAATCGCGGCGACCTGCTGCTCGGCTGGGACACCGACCAGTTCCCCACCGACCTCTACGACACCACCCTCGCCATGTACCTCATCCTCCAGGCCGGCGGCTTCACCACCGGCGGGCTCAACTTCGATGCCAAGATCCGCCGCCAGAGCACCGACCCCGAGGACCTCTTCCTGGCACACATCGGCGGCATGGACGCCTTCGCCCGAGGACTGCTCGGCGCCGCGAGGATGGTCCGGGAGAAGAAGTTCGCGAAGTTCATCGCCAGGCGCTACAGCGGCTGGAACAAGGGGATCGGCAAGCAGATCGAGCAGGGCAAGGTCGGCTTCGAGCAGCTCGAGGCCCACGTCCTCAAGAAGGGCGAGCCGACCGTCGCCAGCGGCAAGCAGGAGATGCTCGAGAACCTGCTCAACGACTACATCTAGACCGCAGGCCCAACTCGCAACACATCCCTGCCCGCCGCGGCGTGGCCGCGGCGGGCGGCGGCATGTCCGCGGCACGCAAGGTCCCGCAGGAGGGCGTTCACTGCTCGTCGGTGGATTCGTCTTCGGGCGGTGTCCCCGCGTCGCGGGAGGAACGACGGACGAATGGGAAGAGGCAGTCGACGCGCTGGCTGGGAGGCCGCGCGGCAGCAGCGAAGACCGACTGGGATGCGAGAGCTAGCCGCGTCCGCCCAGCGACGGGACGCGGACGAAGACCGCGCGGTCGGTGTTCTTGAGGTGCAGGAGCGGCGCGAGGCCGACCTTGGCGAGCAGGACGCCGAACTCGACGGTCATCGGCAGCTCGGTGGGGCACATCATCTCGCTGTCGCCGTCGCGGTTGGTGAAGGTGTGGCACGGCAGGCCGCCGACCTGGCAGTCCTCGCCGCCCGCCGTGATCGTCGCGTCCCAGCCGTCGATGCTCACGGCACTCGCGATGACGGCCGCCATCGCCCACGCCGCGTTCGACCACGCGAAGCTCGATGGGTCGCCCACCGGCGCCGTCTCCTCGTACGCCGCAAGGCCCTCCGCAGGATTCGTCTTGCGGCCATAGGGCAGCCGGGCCAGGAACCGCGGCATCGCGAGCAGCAGACGCGACGCCACCGGTGATTCCACCAACTCCCGCCACCCCGCGTACGCCTCGCCCGCCAGCCTCTGGAAGCTGTCGAGCGTCGCCGGGAGCGCCCGCCACGTCGCCAGGCCGAACAGGCTGGGCGCCGCGCCCGCGACCAGCGGCAGCCCGAGCGTCGCCGCCGCCTCGCCCAGGGCCCGCAGCAGCGCGACGTCCTCGGCCGAGTGGTCGAAGTAGTAGTCGCACACGAGCACGCCGTACGGCTCGCCGCGCAGCCTGCTGGCCAGCGCGCTCCCGCCCAGCATGGCGCCGGCGTCGAGCAGCGCGGCCAGCTCGGCCTTCGAGGCGTTGAGCACGCGAATGGACAGCCCGTCGTCGGTATCGGCGTTCTCGAGCAGGAAGTTGAGCCCGCGCCAGGTGCCCTCGAGCGCCAGGAAGTCGGCGTGGTGGAGGATGGCGTCGAGCTGCCTGGCCATCACGGAGTCGAGCTTGTCGCGGAGCAGGTCGATGGCCTGTGCGGCCTGGTCGGAGACCTGGGGCGTCCCGGCCGCCGCCTGGTCGAAGATGCCCTGGAGCGCCGAGGCCGGGCGCTGAGGCCCGGCGCCCATCTTCTGGCCGAGCAGCCGCTCGAGGTCGCTCGAGCCCCCTGCCTCCGGCGTCGCCTCGGGCTCCGGCGCCGCAGGCTCGGGCGCCGGCGCCGGGCCGGCCAGCGCGTCCACCAGCACAGGGTCGCTGAGCACCCCCGAGAGCAGCTCGCGCACGCCCGCAGCGCCCTGGGTGCCCGTCGAGCGCAGGGCCACGAGCCGCGCCCGCGCGTCGCGCAGCGTCGCCAGCAGCTCGACCTTCGACGCCACGACGCCAGGCCCGAAGTCCTCGAGCTCCGCGAACGTCAGGTCCACCGCCACCGTGCCCTCGCCCGTCACGGCGTTCGGCACCGCGAAGGCGACCCGGGGCCGGGCCGCGCGCATCCGCGCCTCGAAGTTGTCCACGTCGATCGCGAGGAAGCCGCGGGCCGCAACGGCCTCGAGCGGCTCCGCAGGGCTGCCCGACAGGTCGGCCATCACCCCCAGGGCGAAGGGCCGCTCCTCCACCCGCCGCGCCGACGACGATGGCCCGAAGGTGAACGCGAAGTCGCTCATGGCAGCGCCCTCACAGCTTGGCGGGCCGCGCCCGCCCGAGGATGTAGTCCATCGCCTTCGACGTCGTCCAGATCTGCGACTCCCACAGCGCGTGGCCGTAGGGGAAGATCTCTGCCGTCACGATGCCGTTGTAGCGGATGCCCTTGAGCGCCGCCATCAGGCCAGGGTAGTCCACGTCGCCCTCGAGCAGGTGCACGAAGCCGTCGAGGGTGCCCACCGAGCGGCGGAAGTCCTTGAAGTGGACCCGCCGGATCCGCTTGCCCAGCACGCGGACCCACTGGTCCGCCAGGCCGTACTTCACGACGTTGGCCGGGTCGTAGTAGGCGCCGACCCAGCGGCTGTCGCAGGCGTCGATGAAGTCGCGCATCTCGGTGGCCGAGAGCAGGAACGTGTTCCACACGTTCTCGATGCAGATCGACACGCCCAGGTCCTCGGCCTTCGGCACCGCGGCCTTGACGCCCGCGAGCGCGCGGTCCCAGCAGGCATCGGGGTCCACCGGCGGCTTGTCGCCGAAGGGCGCCTTCACCGTGCCCGGGATCACGAGGATCGCGTCGCAGCCGAGCGCCGCCGCCGTGTCGAGCTGCCGGCTGAGCACCTTGCCGGCCATCTTGCGCTCGGCGGGATCGTCGCTCGCCATGTTGTATGCCCAGTAGAGGCCCGTCGACACGCTCGATATCTCGAGCCTCGCGCGCTTCGCGGCGGCGGCGATCTTCTTCAGGCTCCTGGCCTGAGTCCTCAGGCCGATCTCGCCCTTCTCATCGAGGTTCAGCTCGATCGTCTCGTAGCCCGCCCTCCTCGCATACTTGATGGCGTCGCGCGCCGAGACACTGGGCGGGAAGGCCCACGCGTTCAAGCCCTTCTTCATGCCCTCTCCTTTCGAGCGGCAGGACGGGACCGCCGCATTCTAGCGCCAGCGCCCCGCCGGCGCAACGCAGATTGACCGCGCGCGCGGGAGCCGATAGAATGGGCGGTGGCCGATGAAAGGAGACACCGCCCGTGCCACGCCCAAGCTGGGACGAGTATTTCACCAAGATCGCCTTCGACGTGTCCGAGCGCTCGACGTGCCTGCGCCGCAAGGTCGGCGCGATCCTCGTCAAGGACAAGCGCATCCTCTCCACCGGCTACAACGGCGCGCCCAGCGGCCTGCGCCACTGCGAGGAGGTCGGCTGCCTCCGCGCCCAGCAGAACGTGCCCTCCGGCGAGCGCCACGAGCTCTGCCGAGGCCTCCACGCCGAGATGAACGCCTTCCTCCAGGCCGCCGTCCACGGCGTCAGCACCCAGGGCGCCACCCTCTACTGCACCACCTACCCGTGCTCGCTGTGCGCGAAGATGATCATCAACGCCGGGGTCCGGCGAGTCGTCGAGGCTGGCGACTACCCCGACGACCTCTCCCGCGAGCTGCTCGCCGAGGCTGGCATCGAGGTCGAGCACTTCGACGACCCGCGTCAGGCCCAGCTCGAGCCCGCCGCCTCAAACTGACTTGAATCCGATCCCCCGATCCGTATAATTGCTCTTGCGCCTGTAGCTCAGCTGGCAGAGCAGCGGATTCTTAATCCGCGGGTCGTGGGTTCGAATCCCTCCAGGCGTACCAGCTTCTACCTCTCTATCGGGCAGGGAGCTATGACTTGGCTCCCTGCCCCCTTCCATGCTCCTTACTCCCCGGAAGTCCGCGGGTCCTGGCTGGCCTGACCAGCAGTAGATGGGACGGACTCGAGTGTCGAGCCGAGGTCTGCAAGCCACTACGACATGTTCTCCGAGGCTGGGTGGGCGCGTGCGATGGTCTGTACATGAAGCCACGGTTCGGTGCTCGGGCGCGGTCGCCGGCAACCTCGACGAGGTCGCCCTTTACCGTGGGGCGCTCGACCCGGCGATCTTCCGCCAGCACTACCTCGTGGCCATCGTGCCTGAGCCGGATACCTGCGTGCTTGTGGGCGGCGGCCCCCTCGCGCTGTTCCGACGGCGGCGGAGCCGGTAAGGCGGACGGCTCACTCGGTGCAGGTCCGCGATCCGGCCCGGGCCTTGGTGCCCGGGCCGGGCTCATGGTGAGTCCCCACCCATCCGATTGCGCAGCCATCTCGTCGCGTGAATCGCACGCGCCGGGGCCGCGGGTCCCTCCCCAACTGGCCGCGGCCAAGGCATCCATGTGCAATGTCGGCCACGTGCTTGCACCCACTATCGCGACCGATACAATGCAGATGTGCCATATACTGGAATCGACCCGGATGCCCACAGGAGAGCAACCTTGCCCCTGCGCACGCGACGACAGTTCCTGGAAGATTCGATCCTTGCCGCCACGGCCGCCTGCGGGGTGGGGGCATCCGACGCGGTTGCCGGCGAAGAGCCGGCCAGGAGCGCTAGCGAACGTCTGGCTGTTGCCGTGATCGGCACGGGCAGCCGGGGAGGCGCCCACGCCGCTGCGTTCGCCAGGCACAAGGGTTGCGATCTGGCCACCGTCTGCGACGCGGACAAGTCCCGGGCGGAGAGAACGGCCTCCGCGGCCTCGGGCCAGGCCGGCAGGAAGGTCCGCGCCCATCAGGATCTGAGGCGCATTCTCGACGACAAGTCGATCGACTGCATCTCCATCGCCACGTGCAATCACTGGCACGCCCTGGCGGCCATCTGGGCGATGCAGGCGGGCAAGGACGTCTACCTCGAGAAGCCGGTCAGCCACAACCTCAGCGAAGGCCGGCGCATCGTGCAGGCGGCCCGCAAGTACAGGCGCATCTGCCAGGTCGGCACGCAGTACCGTTCCGACGGCTCGTGCAGGGCAGCGGGGGCCTTCCTGGCCGAGGGCAAGCTCGGCAAGGTCACCCTCGCACGGAGCGTCACGTACAAGCGGCGGCGCTCGATCGGGCCGGCGGTCGAGGGCAGGGTGCCCGAGAGCGTGGACCACGATCTCTGGGCAGGCCCGGCGCCGATGAGCCCGATCACCCGCCAGCGGTTCCACTACGATTGGCACTGGTTCTGGGAGACGGGCAACGGGGACATCGGCAACAGCGACGTGCACCGCGCGGATCTGGTCCGATTCGGGCTGGGCGTGGGCAAGCTGCCCCGGGCCGTCATGTGCTATGGCGGCCGCTTCGGCTACCAGGACGCCGCACAGACGCCCAACACGCAGGTCTCCATCGTCAACTGCAAGCCCTCGCCCATCATCTGCTCCAGACGCGTCGCTTCCGCCTCCATGGCGGCGCGATCTTCGTCGGCACCGAGGGCTACGTCGGCATGGTCGCCGGGTCCAGCGCACTGTTCGACCGCGAGGGCAAGCTCGTCCGCAAGTTCACAGGCCCCAACGACGACCACTTCGACAACTTCGTCCGCGCCGTGCGCAGTCGGCGGACGGGCGACCTGAACGCGGACATCCTCGGCGGGCACCTGTCGGCCGGCCTGTGCCACCTGGGCAACATCTCGTACCTGCTGGGGCGAGAGGCATCAACGAAGGAGGTCCTCGCCCAGATCGCGTCGCGAGAGGTCCACGACGACTTCCGCGACACCTTCGAGCGCACCCGCAAGCACCTGGCCGACAATGGCGTCGATATCGCCAAGTCGCTGCTGACGCTGGGCCCCTGGCTGACGTTCGATCCCGACAAGGAGCTCTTCGCCGCCAACGCCGAGGCCGACGCGCTCCTGACGCGCCACTACCGCAAGCCGTTCGTCGTACCGGCCGAAGCCGACCTGTAAACACAGGCCGAGTCCCTACGCTTGTATCCTGTGGGGGGGGGCGCTACAATTATCTTCGGAAGGGCTGGCCAACGGGGCCGCCCAGGCGTCAAATGGGACATCTCGGGTGATGCAGAAGAGCTCACACTGACAGAGAAGAAGGAGACGAAGCAATGAGAGCGAAGACAATGGCGGGGCTCTGTGGGGCGCTGATCGCCGCGGCGATCGCAACACCGAGCGCATGGGCGGCCAGGAAGAAGGCG